>DHYQ01000068.1:0-6290 GCA_002414205.1 Gallionellaceae bacterium UBA5126
CTCACCGGCAAACAACGCCTGCCGGGGTTTAGTGGGGAGTGGGAGATAAAAACACTTGGCGACCTATTTACATTTAGCGGAGGCTATTCAGCCTCACGCGATCAACTATCCGTCGAAGGGCACTGTTACCTGCATTATGGCGATATACATGGCTCGTCCAAAACGTCCATCGATACAGAAGCTGACTATCAAGTGATTCCCAAGCTCGACATCCCGTTGAAACAGGTTTCAACCAAATCCTTGCTTAAGGACGGCGATGTCGTATTTGTTGATGCGTCCGAAGATGACGAAGGGACGAGCAAGCATGTCGTGGTGGTGAACAGGAACAACCTGCCGTTTATTTCCGGCCTACATACGATAGTTGCCAAGAGCAAGACTGATGAACTGGCTCATGAGTATCGACATTACTGTTTTCAAACGCCCGCCATCCGCCAGCAATTTCTTTTCTACGCGGTGGGTACAAAGGTTTCCGGTATCAGCAAGACCAACATTCCGAAGTTGATGCTGCCCGTGCCTTCAATCCTAGAGCAAACCGCCATCGCCGCCGTCCTCTCCGACATGGATGCAGAACTCGCCGCACTGGAAAAGCAACGCGACAAAACCAGCGCCGTAAAGCAAGGCATGATGCAGGAGTTACTGACCGGAAGGATACGGCTGCTATGACTGCTTCCACTTTGCATGATACAACCCTAGTCGCCGAGGTTCTCCAACTGATCGACGGTGCGCGCCAGCGGGCGGCAGTGGCTGTCAATGCCGAATTAACGCTGCTGTATTGGCAAGTCGGAAAACGAATTCAGGATGAAATCCTCCGAGGCGAGCGCGCAGCGTATGGGCAACAGGTCGTGTCTATTCTGTCGGCGCGACTAACGGCGGAATACGGACGCGGCTGGGGAGAAAAACAGTTGCGGCATTGTCTCCGCGCTGCGGAGACTTTTTCGGATGAAACGATTTTCTCTGCACTGCGGAGAGAATTGAGCTGGACGCACATCAAGACGCTGATGTATCTGGATGAGCCGCTGAAACGGGATTTTTATATCGAGTTGTGTCGGCTTGAAGGCTGGTCATCGCGCCAGTTGCAAGAACGGATGCAGTCGATGCTGTTCGAGCGTTCAGCGATCTCGAAGCAACCGGAGGAAACTTTGCGGCATGATTTGCAGGTGCTGCGCACTGAGTCCAAACCTTCGCCCGCGCTGCTGCTGAAAGATCCCTATTTACTGGATTTTCTGGGTCTCAATGATCGCTATCTGGAGAAAGATCTGGAAGAGGCGATTCTGCGGGAAATCGAGAATGTTTTGCTGGAACTCGGCGCGGGCTTTACCTTCGTGGCGCGGCAGAAGCGGGTGCAGATTGACGATGACGATTTCTACATCGACCTGCTGTTTTACAACCGCAAGCTCAAGCGATTGGTGGCTGTAGATTTGAAAGTGGGCGAGTTTCGAGCCGAATATAAGGGGCAGATGGAGCTTTACCTGCGCTGGCTGGCCAAGCATGAACAAGAACCGGACGAAGCACCGCCGCTGGGCATCATTTTGTGTACTGGGAAAAAACACGAGCAGATCGAGCTGCTAGAACTGGACAAAAGCGGCATCCATGTGGCCGAGTATTTGACGGTGCTGCCGCCGCGCGAAATGTTGCAGCACAAGTTGCAGCAATCCATCGAAATTGCCCGGCAGCGTTTGATGCGGGATAAGGAGTTGCCATGAGTTCCGTCGGACAAATCGAGCGCGCCACGCAAAATCGCGTAGTGAAACTGTTTCAGTCGGCATTGGGCTATGACTATCTGGGCGACTGGAGCGACCGGGTAAACACTCGCAATATCGACGATGCGCTGGCGCGGCAGTTCCTCAAGCAGCGCGGCTACGACGATGCGCTGGCTACCCGTGCCTTGCATCAGCTCAACAAGGTGGCGGGCGACCAGACCAAGCGCCTGTACGACAGCAACAAGGCCGTGTACGAGCTGCTGCGCTATGGGGTGAAGGTCAAAGCCGAGGTGGGCGAGAACACCCAAACGGTGTGGCTGATCGACTGGCAGCATCCGCTCAATAATCACTTTGCCATTGCCGAAGAGGTAACGGTCAAAGGCGCGGATGCCAAGGCCAACACCAAACGTCCCGATGTGGTGATTTACGTCAACGGCATCGCCCTTGGCGTGTTGGAGCTGAAGCGTTCTACCGTGTCGGTGTCGGAGGGCATACGGCAGAATCTGGACAACCAGAAGAAGATTTTCATTCAGCCCTATTTCACCACCATGCAGCTCGTTATGGCGGGGAACGATACCGAAGGGCTGCGCTACGGCACGATAGAGACCCCAGAGAAGTATTACCTGACATGGAAGCAGGACAGCACCATTGAGAACCTGCTCGACCGCCACCTGACCCAGCTTTGCGAGAAGGCCAAGTTCCTTGAGCACATTCACGATTTCGTGGTGTTCGATGCGGGTAGGAAGAAGCTGTGCCGCCATAACCAATACTTTGGCATCAAGGCCGCGCAAGCGCATATCAAGCGACGCGAGGGCGGCATCATCTGGCACACCCAAGGCAGCGGCAAGAGTCTGACGATGGTGTGGCTGGCGAAGTGGATACGTGAGAATGTTGCCGATGCGCGGGTGGTCATCATCACTGACCGCACCGAACTCGATCAGCAAATTGAAACGGTATTCAAGGGCGTGGATGAGCAAATTCAGCGTGCCGGAAGTGGCGCAGATTTGATCGCCAAACTCAATGCGCCCAATCCGTGGTTGCTGTGTTCGTTGGTGCATAAGTTCGCGGGCAAGGATAACGAAGCGCAGGACGGCAATATCGAGGACTTCATTGCCGAGATGAAGCGCAACCTGCCCGCCGACTTCAAGGCCAAGGGCGATCTGTATGTGTTTGTGGATGAGTGCCACCGCACCCAGAGCGGCGAGTTGCACAAGGCGATGAAAACCTTGCTGCCGAATGCGCTGTTCATCGGCTTCACCGGCACACCGCTGCTGAAGGCGGACAAGCAAAAGAGCATTGAGGTTTTCGGTGGTTACATCCATACCTACAAGTTCGACGAGGCGGTGCGCGACAAGGTAGTGCTGGATTTGCGCTATGAGGCGCGGGACATTGACCAGACGCTAGGCTCGACCCAAAAAATCGACCAGTGGTTTGCCGCCAAAACCGTCGGTTTGACCGACATTGCGCTGGCACAGCTCAAGAAAAAATGGGGCAGTATGCAGAAGCTGCTCAGTTCCAAATCGCGCTTGGAGAAAATCGTCGCCGACATCCTGATGGATATGTCCAACAAAGACCGCCTGCAAAGCGGGCGCGGCAACGCCATGCTGGTGACGAGCAGCGTGTATGAAGCCTGCAAGTGCTACGAGTTGTTTGAGCAACAAGGCGAACTGAAAGGCAAGTGCGCCATCGTCACTTCTTATGCGCCGTCATCCGCCGACATCAAGGGCGAAGAGACTGGCGAAGGCTTGACCGAGAAGCTGCGCAAGTACGAAATTTACAACCGAATGCTGGGCGACCAGACGGCGGAAGACTTTGAGAAAGAGGTTAAAGACAAGTTCATCAAGCAGCCCGCGCAGATGAAACTGCTCATCGTGGTGGACAAGCTGCTGACCGGCTTCGATGCGCCGTCGGCCACTTATCTCTACATCGACAAGCAGATGCGTGACCACGGGTTGTTTCAGGCAATTTGCCGGGTTAACCGGCTGGATGGTGATGACAAGGAATACGGTTACATCGTCGATTACAAAGACCTGTTCAAGCGTTTGGGCACGGCGATCCACGATTACACCTCTGGGGCGCTGGATGCCTATGACAAGGATGACGTGGCAGGGCTGCTGAAAGACCGGCTGGAGATGGCGAAGCAGCGGCTGGAAGAGGCGCGGGAAGCCATCAAGGCATTGTGCGAACCCGTTGCTTCTCCCAAAGATACCTTGGCTTATCAGCATTATTTTTGCGGTAGCGACATCACCGACAAGCTGCAACTCAAGGCGAATGAAACCAAGCGGGTGAATCTGTATAAATACACCGTGTCGCTGATCCGCGCCTATGCGGACATTGCCAATGAAATGTCGGAGGCGGGATACCGTGTTGCCGAGATTGAGCAGATCAAAGCCGAGGTTGATCACTTTGAAAAGGTGCGCAACGAAATCAAACTAATGAGTGCAGACTACATCGACCTGAAGGTGTACGAGCCAGCCATGCGCCACCTGATTGATACCTATGTTCGCGCTGAAGACAGCGAGAAGATTTCTGCCTTCGACGATATGAGTCTGGTGCAAATGCTCGTGGAGCGCGGCGTGGATGCGCTGGACAATTTGCCCAAGGGCATCCGCGAGAGCAAGGCGGCGGTGGCCGAGACCATCGAGAATAATCTGCGCCGCGTCATCATCGACGAGCAGCCGATCAATCCCAAGTATTTTGATTCGATGTCCGAGCTGTTGGAGACGCTGATTAAGCAGCGGCGTGAAGAAGCGCTGGAATATGAGCAGTACCTTGCGAAGATCATGGCATTGGCGCAGCAAATTCAGCAGCCAGCCGGTGGCACCGATTATCCGTCAACGCTGAACTCCAACGCCAAGCGGGCTTTGTACGACAACCTTGGCAAAGACGCAGACTTGGCTTTGGCGGTGGACGCTGCTGTGCAGTCCACCAAGAAAGACGGCTGGCGTGGCCACAAGGTAAAGGAAAAAGAGGTGCGCTACGCGGTGAAGCGTGTGCTGAATGAGGATGCACTGGCCGAGACCATCTTTGAGTTGGTGAAGAATCAGCATGACTACTGATACCCACCAAATCACGGTGAGCGATTTGACTGTGGATGTGGTGCGCAAGGACATCAAACATCTGCACATCGCGGTGTATCCGCCCACTGGACGGGTGCGTGTCGCGGCCCCGTTGCGTGTCAATGATGATGCAGTACGTTTGGCGGTGATTGCGCGATTGGCGTGGATCAAGCGTCAGCGCACCAAGTTCACCAGCCAGGCGCGACAGTCAGAGCGCGAATACGTGTCGGGCGAAAGTCATTATTTCCAAGGCCATCGTTACCGGCTGAACGTCATCTACCAAGCCGGTGTGCCACGAGTCGCCATTCGCAATAAGTCCACGCTTGATTTGAGTGTGCGCGAGGGGAGTCAACGTGCACAGCGTGAGGCGGTACTCCTGGGGTGGTATCGCCAATACTTGCAGGCGTTGGTACCGGAATTGCTTGCCAAGTGGGAGCCGGTCATCGGCGTGAAAGTGGCGGACTGGCGCGTAAAACAGATGAAAACCAAATGGGGAACGTGCAATATTGAGGCAGGTCGTATCTGGCTCAATCTGGAACTCGCCAAGAAGCCGATAGCCTGCGTAGAGTATGTCCTCGTGCACGAGTTGGTGCATCTGCTGGAGAGACATCACAACGAACGCTTCACCGAGCTGATGAGTACGTATATGCCGCAGTGGGCGTTATACCGGGACGTGCTCAATCGGTCAGTGTTAGGGCATGAGACGTGGGGCTGCCAAGTGCCTCTGTAACAAGCCGCCTGCGCCTTGTGGACGGGGGGGCTGATTGCTTAGAACAGGTTCTTAGGCGCAGGTGAGTGGCACTGCCTCCCCCTGACTGGGGGTTGGGTGTGTAACCCGAACGGGGCATTACGCATTATCACTTGCTTATATATCATGTCGCGCCTTGGTAAGTTTGTCGGGTATGTGGTCGATACAAGGTGGAAAAAATGATGAACACATTCCCTATTGTTTGAATTCCCGCCGCTGTGCCGCCTGTTAACGACTTGTTGGGTCGCTGTCCGGGTTGGTTTTTCCGGGGTCTGGGCTTCAGCCAAGTTGCCATTTCTATAACCAGCCTTGCAGGAGAGGAGCGAGCATGTCGCGGATTGTTATTCTGGGAGCGGGGATTGCGGGTCATACCGCCGCCCGTTATCTCAACAAGTGGATCGGTAAACAGCACGAAGTGATCGTGGTGTCGCCCAACTCGAAATGGAACTGGATTCCGTCCAATATCTGGGTCGGCGTCGGTCAAATGACCGAAAAAGACGTCACTTTTGATCTGGCCGAGTTGTATGCCAAAACCAACGTCAAATTCCATCAAGCCAAGGCTTTGTCCATCCACCCTGAAGGTGACGCCAGCAGTGCGACACCCTTTGTGAGCGTGGAATACACCCGCGCCGATAAGGCGGGTGTGCAGGAAAAAATCAGCTACGACTATCTGATTAACGCCACCGGGCCGAAGCTGAATTTTGGTGCGACCGAAGGCTTGGGCCCCGATCATGGGCATACCGTTTCTGTCTGCACCTACGGTCATGCCAAGGAAGCCAACGA
>DHYQ01000068.1:6372-26335 GCA_002414205.1 Gallionellaceae bacterium UBA5126
GGCACCGGGCATGGCATGTGCACCTGCCAAGGCGCAGCGTTTGAATACATTTACAACGTCGATCATGCCCTGCGTGAAGCTGGCGTGCGCCACATGGCGCGCATCGTGTGGATCAGCAACGAGTACGAGCTGGGCGATTTCGGCATGGGCGGCGTGCACATCAAGCGCGGCGGCTACATCACCAACGGCAAGACCTTTGCCGAATCGTTGATGGTGGAACGTGGCATCGAGTGGATCATCCGCGCCCACGTCAAAAAGGTGGAAGCGGGCAAGATTCATTACGAAACCTTGGATGGCACTTTCCACGAGCTGGAATTTGACTTCTCCATGCTAATTCCGCCGTTTGCAGGTGTCGGTCTGAAGGCCTACAACAAGGCCGGTGAAGACATGACTGCGCAGTTGTTTGCGCCGAATGGCTTTATGAAAGTGGATGCGGATTACACCGCCCGGCCTTTCGCCGAGTGGAGCGCCCAGGATTGGCCGCGCACTTACCAAACCCCGCTGTTCCGCAATATCTTTGCGGTTGGCATTGCCTTTGCGCCGCCACACCCGATCAGCAAGGTGATGAAAAGCCCCAACGACACGCAAATCAGCCCCACGCCACCGCGCACCGGCATGCCGTCCGCCGCGATGGCCAAGGCGGTGGCCATGAGCGTGCGCGATATGATTAACGGCGCGGACAAGCCCACGCATACCGCTTCCATGGCGGCGATGGGCGCGGCCTGCGTAGCGTCCACCGGCTCGCATATTTTCAAGGGCACGGCGGCCACCATGACCGTGTACCCCGTGGTGCCGGACTATGAAAAATATCCGCAATATGGCCGCGACATCGACCTGACCTTTGGCGAAATCGGCTTGGCCGGGCACTGGATGAAATACCTGTTGCACCACGCCTTCATCTATCAGGCCAAGCTGAAGCCGGGCTGGTCGCTGATGCCGGACTGATCGACAACGTATTCAAAAGGAAATCAACATGGGCAAAGTCACCAACCGCGAGCCTTACCAACAGGCCTACTACCCACCTGAACCCACTGGCTTCACGCGCTTTATGCGCACCTGCCTCCTGTGGCAATTTGTGCGCTTCTTGCATATCAACCTGAAAATTTTCAAGTTGCTGATGAAGTCACACGGCTAATCCCCTGCCTGTCTGCCCCCCAGACAGGCGGACAACGGGCGCATGGTTCACGCCATGCGCCCGTTGTCCTTTTAATCGCTGATTTAAGCCGTTTGCCCTGAGCGGGTCGCAGGGCGGTTTGCGTCGCCCTTTGCCAGTATTTCCATTCATGGTTCGACAAGCTCAATGCCAACGGAGGCTGGGATAAACGGTGCCGGATCAATAAGAGCTTTTTTAAGCCCCGCCGCAGGAATGCCAGTCCGGCGTGCCGGTAAAGGATTTCTGGTTCTTGGGGTTGGTGATGCGGTATTCCTTGCCGCGATCGTCGCCGGGTGGGCAATCTTTGGGGACGCGAATCAGGCACACGCTGAGTTTGTCGCCCTTGCCAAAGTCGGCGGTGTGGTACATGTGCTTGTCGCTGTTGGCATTTTTTGGCAAACCCGCGACTGACAGCACGAAAAAGCCGATGTCGTTGTTCATCTGCATATACACCTCGCCGCCGGATTCACCGGGCGTGGCGCCCTCAAAACGGGTCGCCTTGGTGACCAGGGTCAATTCGGTGCAGGTATTGAGTTTGCCGGGCAGCAGCATCCCTTGGTTGATTTCCTGTAGGCGATCCTGGTAGGCCATTTTGAGGCAACTTTCCAGACTGCCACCGATTTTGGTCGTCACACAACTGTTGCGATCTCGCAGCCAGGCTTTTTGGGCGCCTTTGATGGCGGTCGCATCGCCTTTTTCTTGTGCGGCCTTGTATGTGCGCAGCATGTCGTCATCCAGTTTGGACAGTTCCGGGTTGGCGCAGATGGCTTTTTCCACCGGGGTGCGGGCTTGTTGGCAATCAAAGCTGGCGGCTTGGAGGGTGAGGGGCAGGATGGCGAGTAGGGGGGCGACGACGGTACGTAGCATGTTGGCTCCTGAGATAAGTAGATGCAAGGCCCGATAGCGGGTAGGGGATAATAGCAGGCAGATGGTCGCTTTTGCGTAGCACAGGATAAGTGGCTTGCATGCGGTTGCTGGCGTCAGCAACGGTTTTTGTTTAGAATCCGGGGCCACGGGCCGGTATTTGCCGGCCTTTTTTTGCCCGTATTTGTCAGGAGGTTGAAAGTGAATTGGCTAGAAAATTTGTTTGAAGGCGCGCTGTGGAACAGCCGTTTTGTGATTTTTGCGGCGGTGATCGGTAGTTTGTTGGCTGGCTTCGTGATTTTTTACATGGCCACAGTGGATGTGTTTTTGCTGATTCAGCACGCGCTGCATTATGCCGATAGCACCTTGACGCCTGAAATGCGCAAGTCCATCCACGACGGCACCATCAGCCATATCGTGGAAGTGGTGGACGGCTACCTGCTGGCCACAGTGATGTTGATTTTCTCGCTTGGCATGTATGAGCTGTTCATCAGCGACATTGATCAGGCACACGGCAGCAAGGCATCCAGCAAGATTCTGGTGATTAATAGCCTGGATGATTTGAAATCGCGTCTGGCCAAGGTGATTCTGATGATCATGATCGTCACCCTGTTCGAGCACACGCTGACCATGCACCTGGCGACGACGCTGGATTTGGTGTACGTGGGTTTGAGCATTGCCCTGATTGCGTTGGCCTTGTACCTGAGCCATGCCGCTGAGCATGGTAGTGCACAGGATGAAAGTGCGGACAGTCATGGTCACTAGGCTGATCTTGGCCTTGTGCCTGTTGCTGGGCATGTTGGCGGCGCAGGCGGAAGACTTTGCCCTGACCGATATGCAGGGCAAAGTACACAAACTATCCGACTATCGTGGCAAGTGGGTGCTGGTGAATTTCTGGGCCACTTGGTGTCCCTCTTGTTTGCATGAATTGCCGGAATTGGAGGCACTGCACGAGGCACATAAAAACAAGGACTTGGTGGTGATCGGCATTGTGACGAACTATGCTAATCGTGGCGTGGTGGAGGCGTTCCTGAAAACCCAGCCGCTGGGTTATCCGGTGGTGTTGGGGGATAGCAAAATCATCGCCAGCATCGGGCCGCTGAAGGTGTTGCCGACCAGTTATCTGTATGCACCCAATGGTCGGTTGGTGGCGCGACAGGAAGATGAAGTCACCAAAGCCAGCATTGAAGCCTATATTAAGCATAAGA
This sequence comes from Gallionellaceae bacterium UBA5126, assembly GCA_002414205.1. GTDB lineage: Bacteria > Pseudomonadota > Gammaproteobacteria > Burkholderiales > Gallionellaceae > Gallionella. Next base: position 9,598 of record DHYQ01000068.1, read on the forward strand.
AGTTTGAATAAGGCTGTTTAAACCGCCCCGCGTCGCTTAGATTGCGGGGCTGTTTTTTTCTGGAATTCACTATGAGCACGCAAAAGCGCACGATTTTCTTTGTTTCCGACGGCACCGGTATCACGGCGGAAACCTTGGCCCACGGCCTGATGGCGCAGTTTGAGAGCATCCGTTTTCAGGAAAAACGCTTTCCGTTTTTGGATACCGTGGACAAGGCGCGGGATTGTGTGTCGCGTATCGAAGAAGCCGCCCAGCGTGATGGCGTGCGGCCCTTGGTGGTGATGACGCTGGTGAACGCGGAGTTAAGTGCGATTCTCTGTCAGTCCAGTGGCTTGATTCTGGACATGTTTGCAGCCTTTATCGTGCCGATGGAGCAGGAATTGGGCATTAGCTCCTCGCACAGCGTGGGCCGTTCGCATGGTGGGCATGCTAACACCGGTTACGCCAAGCGTATCGCCGCCATGAACTTTGCCTTGGCGCATGATGACGGGGTGACCGATGCCGATTTGAAGGATGCCGATGTGATTCTGATCGGGGTGTCGCGCAGCGGCAAAACGCCGACCAGCTTGTATCTGTCGCTGCAATTTTCCCTGAAGGCCGCCAACTATCCGCTGATCCCGGAAGACTTTGAGCGCGGCTATTTACCAGATCGGCTGATGCCCTTTCGCGCCAAATTATTTGGCCTGACCATTACCCCGGAGCAACTCAGCCTGATACGCCAGGAGCGCAAGCCCAACAGCCGCTATGCCTCGCTGGAAAATTGCCGCCAGGAAGTGGCCGCCGCCGAACGCCTGATGCGCCGCGCCAACATTCCGTGGATCGACAGTACCGCCAAGTCGATTGAGGAAATCGCGGTCAAAATCATTCAGACCATTCGTTGACGCCGGGCCCATCTCGTAGTGCTTAGGCTGCCGTGACGGGATGGGCGGTATGCGCAGCCGCAACGCGTGTGCCGCACGAGCACTTGGTCGTTTTCAGGCCGGGATTTTGTTCAGGGCGTTTTTGTCAGCGTACACTTCGTTGAGGATGCTGATGAAGCGTTGTGCTTGCGGGGTCATGAAACGACCCTTGCGCAACACCAAGCCGTAGCCACGCTTGGGGAAATATTGGTTGAGCGGAATACGCGCCAGATGTTCCGAGCCGGTCAGGCAGATGTCGGTGACGATGGAAATGCCCATGCCCAGTTCGACATACTTCTTGATGACTTCCCAACCCCCGGCTTCCAAGGTGACGGTAAAGTTCAGATTGTGTTGCTGGAACACGTATTTCACGATGCGCCAGGTGGACAGATGGCGCGGCGGCAAAATCAGGCCGTATTGGCTGACATCGCGCAAGGTCAAGTTGGAAATCTTGGTCAGCGGGTGGTCGATGGGGGTAATCAATACCGGGTCAAACGTCACCACTGGCTGGTAAGAAATGTCATCCGGGACATCCAGCATCGAGCCAACCGCGAAATCAATCTCATCTGCACGCAGCATTTTCAAACCATCCCGTCCGGTTTCGTTGAAAATTTTCAACTGAATGCCCGGATATTGGGTGACAAAACGCCGTACCGCTTCCGGCAGAATGTACAGAATTGTCGATTCTCCGGCGCCGATATTCAGTTCCCCCGACTCCAGCGTGCCATATTGTGCCGCGAAACTTTCATGCAGGCAGTCAATGCCATCTACCAATGGACAAGACAATTCATACAGCGTTTGGCCGTCCGGGGTCAGCTTTAAATTCGGGCCGCGCCGCTCGAATAAAGTGACGTTTAATTCTCGTTCAAGTGCTTGAATTTGAAGCGTAATAGAGGGCTGGCTCAAGAACAGTCGTTCGGCGGCTTGGGTGATGCTGCCGGTGCGCACGACGTGACAGAAGGCGCGCATTTGTTTCAGGCGATTATTTTTGTAGTAAAGCTGCTTTTCGGTAACCATGTTCGTTCTCCAGCAAAATCATTTGCAGATGTAATGCTTCAAATTGAATTAATTGATTATCTTACAAGTTAAACGGAACTTACTATGTTCAGAGAATTAAAAAGCGGGGAAAGTAATGTATGCAATGCCAAGGATTAAAAATGCCGATATCGCAGGTAGATAATAACCCAATAATTTGGCTGTGCATCATTAATTAACAATCAATTTCAGGGCAAGCAAGCCGCAACGTGCGTGGCATTGTGGGTCGTCGCGCCGGGTAGCTGGCGCGCTGGCGCGATTAAGTTTGTCCTGAAGTGCATCGTTTTCCATAAGTTTAGTCGCAATGCCCGGTGCCGGTAGGGGACTGGGCAAACAGTTTTTCCTTGGCGAGTGTTTTGACTGCGGCAGTTGCAGCAATGTGTGCCCCTCACACATGATTCGGTTTCATCCTGCCGTATCGCCAAGTCTTTTATTCGTAACCGTAGGCAGAGGATTGCCTGCGGAGGGGCGTGATCGGCGGCCTGTGTGTGGTTGATTTTTTATCTGGACTTACGGCGCGTGATTTTCTACATTAGCAGTCGCGATGACGAGGAGCGGCGAGGTGTTTAGCGCATGTCATGCTGTGAAACGCAGGGTGGTTTTGGTGCTGAGTATGGCGAGTAGTGGTCGTCAAGCGGAACCTGAAGTTGAAATATGCAGTGACTTTTTGAGTTTAATCTGCCTTTAAATCAGGCGTTTGTGGCGGAACGCGCTTAATCTTTATCAGGAGTTATCACCATGCAACAGTATGTCATCCCGTTTCAATCACTGGGGCTGACCGACATTGATCAGGTCGGCGGCAAGAACGCATCGCTGGGCGAAATGATTCGTCATTTGGCCTCGTCCGGGGTGAGTGTACCAGGTGGTTTTGCCACCACGGCGCAGGCTTATCGTGACTTCCTGAGTGCCAACGGGCTGGATGAGCGCATCAAGGCCGCCATTGACGCGCTGGATGTGGATGATGTGGTGGCCCTGGCCAAGACCGGGGCGATGATTCGGGAGTGGATTATCAATGAGCCGCTGCCCGCCCGTCTGGAAGCGGAAATTCGTCAGCATTACGCTGAGTTGTCCGGTGGCAGCGACGAAGGCAGCTTCGCCGTGCGCTCCTCCGCCACCGCTGAAGATTTGCCGGATGCTTCCTTTGCCGGTCAGCAGGAAACTTTCCTGAATATCCACGGCATCGACAACATTCTGCACGCCATTCGGGAAGTGTTCTCCTCGCTGTACAACGACCGCGCCATTTCCTACCGTGCGCATACCGGCTACAGCGCTTTCAGTGTGGCCCTGTCGGCGGGGGTGCAACGCATGGTGCGCTCCGACATCGGCGCCTCCGGGGTGATGTTTACCCTGGATACCGAATCCGGTTTCCGTGACGCCGTGTTCATCACGTCTTCCTTCGGCCTGGGCGAAATGGTGGTGCAGGGTGCGGTGAATCCGGACGAATTCTATGTGCACAAGCCTCACTTGGCTGAAGGCTATCCTGCCGTGATTCGCCGCAGCATTGGCTCCAAGCTGGAGCGCATGGTGTTCAGCGACAGCCGCGCCACCGGGCGTTCCACCCGTATCGAAGACGTGCCACAAGCCTTGCGTGACCAGTTCTCTCTGAACGACGCTGAAGTGCTGGAGCTGGCCCGCTACGCCGTGTCGATTGAGCAACACTATGGCCGCCCCATGGACATCGAATGGGGTAAAGACGGCATCGACGGCAAGCTGTACATCCTGCAAGCCCGTCCCGAAACCGTGCAGTCGCAAACCAAATCCAGTGTCACCAAATTCCGCCTGCTGGGCAGCGGCCCCGTGTTGGCTGAAGGGCGTGCCATTGGGCAGAAAATCAGCACCGGCAACGTGCGTCTGGTGGCCGACACCAGCGAAATGCACAAGGTGCAAGCCGGCGATATTCTCGTCACCGACATGACCGACCCCAACTGGGAGCCGGTGATGAAAAAGGCTGCCGCCATTGTGACAAACCGGGGCGGTCGCACCTGCCACGCGGCGATTATCGCCCGTGAATTGGGCATTCCCGCCATCGTCGGTTGCGGCAACGCCACCGAAACTCTGAAGGAAGGCGAAGCCGTCACCGTGTCTTGTGCCGAAGGCGACACCGGCTTCGTGTATCGCGGTCATCTGGAGTTTGAAGTGACCGAGCAAAGCGACACCGTGCTCAAGCCCTTGCCGGTCAAGCTGATGCTGAACGTGGGCAATCCGACTCTGGCCTTCAACTTCGCGCAACTGCCGTCCGCCGGGATTGGCCTGGCCCGCGTGGAATTCATCATCAACAACTTGATCGGTATCCACCCCAAGGCGGTGCTGCAACACGACACCCTGTCGCCGGAATTGCAAGCCGACATTTTCCGCCAAGCCCGTGGCTACGCCAGCCCCGCCGATTTCTACGTGGAAAAGCTGACAGAAGGCGTTTCCACCTTGGCGGCGGCTTTCTGGCCCAAGCCGGTGATCGTGCGTTTGTCTGACTTCAAGTCCAACGAATACCGCAAACTGTTGGGCGGCGAAATTTACGAACCGCTGGAAGAAAACCCCATGATTGGTTTCCGGGGCGCGGGTCGCTACGTGGCGCCCAACTTCATGGACTGCTTCGAGATGGAATGCCGTGCCATGAAGCGCGTGCGTGAAACTTTGGGCTACAGTAACGTCGAGTTGATGATCCCCTTTGTGCGCACGCTGGACGAAGCCCGCGAAGTGGTCGAAGTGCTGGCCAAGCACGGCCTGAAGCGCGGTGAAAACGGTTTGCGCCTGATCATGATGTGCGAAATCCCCTCCAACGCCTTGCTGGCCGAGCAGTTCCTGGAATACTTCGACGGCTTCTCCATCGGCTCCAACGATTTGACCCAGTTGACCCTGGGCCTGGATCGGGATTCCAGCCTGGTGGCCAACCGTTTCGACGAACGCGATGAAGCGGTGAAGGCGCTGCTGAAAATGGCGATTTCTACCTGCAACCGCATGGGCAAATACGTTGGGATTTGTGGTCAAGGCCCATCCGATCACTTCGATTTCGCCCAATGGCTGGTCGAAACCGGCATTCAAACCCTGTCGCTGAATCCTGATACCCTGCTGGAAACTTGGCGCAAGCTGTCACAAGGCGGCATTGTGGCCAAGAAGTAAACGGCTTGAGTGCTACCTTGAAAAGCCCCCGTCAGGGGGCTTTTCATTTTCTGGCAGCGCGCTGCGCAAGTCTGCTGCTGGTTTGCGGTGCAGGCGATGGTGGCAGCAGATAAAAAACGAGGGCGCCCCGTTTGGGGCGGTCGGCTGGTCAGGGTTTGGTGGCCGGCACGGCAGAGACTGGGGCGCTGTCGTCGTCCTCGAAGTCTTCGTATTTTTGCCGGGGGGGATTGCCGTCATAGACCAGATTGCGGCGGTTGGCCAGGTAGGCATCACGCAGGAATTGGTAGCGATCCAGTGCCGCGCTGTCTAACACCTGTTCACTTTCCAGCAATTGGGCGCGGCGATTGACGGCCTTGGTGACGATCATCTGGTTGCGGTTATACACCGGGCGAGTGCGGCTGATGGGACTGGCCAAGCTGTCGCCATACAAGCCGATGCCGTCGCGCAAGGAGCTTGGACCCAGCAGCGGCAGCATCAAATACGGGCCGTCGCCGATCCCCCAATAGCCCAGTGTTTGTCCCAGGTCTTCGTTGTGCTTGGGCAGGTTGCCGCGCGAGGCGACATCAACCAGTCCGGCCACTCCCACGGTGCTGTTGACCAGCACCCGCATACCGTCGGAAAACGCCTGGCGGAACTTGAATTGCAGCAGGTCGTTCATCGTCACCAGCACATCGTCCAGATTGGAGAAGAAATTGCTGACCATGGTTTTACCTGATTCCGGCATCACCGCGTTATAGCCCTTGGCTACCGGTTTTGCGATGGCTTTGTCCACGCCATCGTTGAAGTTGTAGATGCTGCGATTGACAGACTCAAACGGATCGGCAGGATTTTTGCTGGGGACGCTGCTACAAGCGCTCAGGCTGAATACGCCGAGCAGGGTGATGGTTGGCAGAAGTCGCAAAGGTGTGTTTTTCATGAACGCGCGTCTTTGTGGATGTGGGTATGAATATGTTGTGGTGGGCCGAGTTCGCCGATGTGCAGGGTAAACTGACCACGGCGGCGATCGGCAAAATAGGCTTGTAGACTGAGTTTAATCGGGCGGAAAGCGATTTCGTCCCAGGGAATCTCTTCTTCCCGGAACAGTTTGACTTCCAGGCTTTCCTCGCCGGGGCCGAAGTCGAGGTTGAGTAGGGTGGCGCGGAACAGCAGGTGCACCTGATTGATGTAAGGCAGGCTGTACATGGAATACAACTCGCCGATGGCAATTTCGGCATTGGCTTCTTCACGGGTTTCACGCGCGGCCCCGGCGCCGACACTTTCGCCGTTTTCCATAAAGCCGCCGGGCAGCGTCCACAAACCGTAGCGTGGTTCAATGGCCCGTCGGCACAACAGGATTTGATCCTGCCATTCAGGAATGGCACCCACCACCAGATTGGGATTTTGATAATGAATGATGTCGCAGGTCGTACAAATGTAGCGCGGACGGCTGTCACCGTGCGGAACGCGCCATTCTACGGCTGACCCACAGGCAGGACAAAATTTCATTTCCAGATTTGCCACCATGGCTGTTCACCTTGATCGGACAATAATGTGACGGAAGGGCCGCCATTTTGCGTCAGGATGCGTTGCGTGTCGTCGCGCAACTGAGGCATTCCCATGGCGTCGTAGCACTGCACCATGATCGCCAACGCATCGCGCGTGGCGGGGCTGTTGGGATAGGTTTGCAAGATATTTTGTGCCCGGTTGACCGCAGCCACGTAGGCGTGGCGGCGGTGATAGTAGCGGGCAATGTTCAAGTCATGTTTGGCCAGCATGTTGACTAGGTACTGCATGCGCAAGCGGGCATCCGGGGCATAACGACTGTTGGGGTAGCGGGTCACCAGTTCCTTGAAGGCCTCAAAGGAGCGTTGTGGCATGCTAGGATCGCGCTCGCTCATGTCCTGGTTGCCCAAGCGGCCCAAGGCGCTGATTTCGCCATTGAAGCTGGCCAAGCCCTTGAGGTAATAGGCATAGTCCAGATTGGGATTGTTGGGGAATTGCTTGATGAAGCGGTCTGTAGTCGCGATGGCCGGTTCGGGTTCATCTTGTCGGTAGTAGGTGTAGGCCATTTCCAGCATGGCCTGTTGCGCGTAGCGACCGTAGGGATAGCGTGCTTGCAGGGCTTCATAGCGTTTCAGCGCACTGTTGTATTCACCTTCGTTCAGAAAGGCTTTGGCGTCGGCATACAGCTCTTCAGCAGAGTTGGCTTTGATGGCGCCGGGAGCATCTCCATTGGGTAGGGGATCCAAAACGCTGCAAGCGGATAACGCGAATACAAGAATTACGGCTAAACTATGACGCATGACTCATCCAGAAAAAAATTTGCGCGATTATAACGCGTGTCCTGCTGACGTGCTGGATTTCACCGACAGCGCGCACTCTGAACAAATCATTCCCATGGACTTGGCGGGCTTGCGCCTGGATCAGGCCTTGGTGCGCTTGTTTCCTGAACATTCGCGCAGCCGATTGCAAGGCTGGATTAGCGAGGGGCTGGTGACATTGAACGAGCTGACTGTCACGCCCAAGCACAAGGTCTGGGGAGGCGAGTTGCTCCGGGTGCAGGTGCAGCCCGATCCGGGGTTGCAAGCCTATTTGCCGGAAGATATTCCGCTGGATGTGGTGTATGCGGACGATAGTCTGCTGGTCATCAACAAGCCTGTGGGGCTGGTGGTGCATCCCGGTAATGGCAATTGGCAGGGCACTTTGCTCAACGCTTTGCTGCACTACGATCCGGCGCTGGCGGAAATCCCGCGTGCGGGTATCGTGCATCGTCTGGACAAGGATACCAGTGGCCTGATGGTCGTGGCACGTACCCTGACGGCGCAAACCAGTTTGGTACGACAATTGCAAGCGCGCAGTGTCAAGCGTGAATATCTGGCTTTGGCCTATGGGGAATTGCGTAGCAGTGGTACGGTCGATGCCCCCATTGGCCGTCATCCGACGCAACGGATCAAAATGGCGGTGGTGGCAGATGGCAAGCCCGCTGTAACCCATTATCAGGTGTTGGCCAACTATCCCGGTTGCACGTTGTTGCGCTGTCGCCTGGAAACCGGGCGTACCCACCAGATACGGGTGCACATGGCGCACCTGCATCATCCCCTGGTTGGCGATGCGACTTATCTGCACGGCGTGCCGAAATGCCCACCGGCGTTGCGTCATTTGTTGCAAGCCTTTCCCCGTCAGGCATTGCATGCTACCCGGCTGGCCCTGCTGCATCCTCAGCACAATGTGCTGCAAGCCTGGGAAGTTCCGCCGCCGCCGGATATGCGTGAATTACTGACACAAGTAGCGGATTTTTCGGAATAAGCCGCGCGTTAAATGATGCGAGATGCCCTCAAGTGCCAAGTGGCTTCTGGTATCATGCGCGACGTTTTTGAAACCGTGTTTGGTCGTTGATTGCAACGCATGAAAAAGTTACTGTGGTTTTCCTTGCCGGTCTTGTTGCTGGCTGTACTGGGGGAGTCGGACTGGTGGTTTGCCGATCTGCCTAGCGACGCTGCGCTTGCGGTGCCCATGCCGCATGCGGCCAGTATTTCCGCTTTGAGCGATCAGGCTATTCTCTTGCCCTTGCCACATTTGCTGCCGCCCGCGCCGGATAAGGTGGCGCTGGGTGAGCGCTTGTTTCATGAGATCAAGTTGTCGCGTGACAACAGCGTATCGTGCGCCACTTGTCATCCGCTGGCAAAAGGCGGTATGGATGGACAGCGTTTTTCCGTGGGCGTGCAAGGAAAAAAGGGCAATGTAAACGCCCCTACCGTCTTTAATGCGATGCTGAATTTTGCGCAGTTCTGGGACGGTCGGGCGCCAACCCTGGAAGCCCAAGCCTTGATTCCCATTGAAAATCCATTGGAGATGGCGGCGAATTTGTCCGACATTCTCGTCAAGCTACAAAACGATCCGGCCTACCAGAAAGACTTTTTGCAGTTGTACCCCGATGAGGGGGTGTCCGCGCATAGTTTGGCCGACGCGCTTGCCAGTTATGAGCGCACGCTGCTGACCTATAACGCGCCTTTTGATCGTTATTTGAATGGCGCAAAACAGGCCATTTCAGCGGAAGCCCAGGCGGGATATTTACGTTTTGTCGATTTGGGCTGTGCCAGTTGCCATCAAGGGGCGGGCATTGGTGGCAATATGTTTCAGCGCTTTGGCGTGATGGATGATTATTTTCGCGGCAAACCTTTCCGTCAGGCCGATCAGGGGCGCTACAACATTACCGGTCTGGAGAGCGACCGGCATGTCTTCAAGGTCCCCAGTTTGCGCAATGTGGCGGTGACGGCACCGTATTTTCATGATGGCTCGGCGGCGACTTTGAAAGAGGCCGTTGACATCATGGGCCGCTATCAATTAGGCAAAACCCTCAGCGCCGAGGATGAGCGTTTGTTACTGGCCTTTTTGCAAACGCTCACGGGCGAATGGCGGGGGCAAGCGTTGCGATGAGCTTGCTGACCCAGTCCTTTATGCTCAGCCTAGAGCGTGGGCGGGCGCAGTGGCATCTGGCTGCGGTGTTATTGTTGTTTGGCGGGGTGTTGACCTGGTTGTATGTGCAGGCCAATGCGGTGTCGCCGCAACGCCATTTCGATTACACCCGTGCTTTGCGCGAATTGCGTCAAGGTGATGCCGAAATCAATCTGGAGGTGTTTGGTAATCGCCTGGAAGTGGTGCGTAATTACGATCACTTGGCGCATGCGGTGTTGCATACGCAACAAATTGCCAATAGCTTGCTGGATCTTCCCCGCTTTGTGTCCGAAAACGAACGTCAGGATTTGAGTCGACGCATTTTGGCGTTGCAATTGGCGTTGCGTGGCAAGGTGGATCGAGTAGATGCCTTCAAGCGGGAAAATGCCTCGTTGCGCAATTCCCTGACCTATTTTCCGCTGGCTGTGGATCGGCTGATCAACGCGACCCATTTGTCTGTGGGGCTAAAATCCGCTCTGGAGCATTACGCCCGCCACGTGTTGTCATTTGCACGCGATGCATCCGCTGAGCGCGAAGTGCAGGTGCTGGAGGCCAAACGCAAATTAGGACGTGCATTGGCCGACAATCCGGCTGGGCGCGAGGATATTCAAAACCTGTTGCTGCATGGTGATTTGATCCTGCGCCAATTGCCGCTCCTGAATCAGGACATGTATGCCATCAAAAGCGCCTTGCCACTGGAACAACTGGATGCCTTGAATGCGGCCTATGTGCAGGCACATCAACATGCCGATCATCGTGCCGGGATTTATCGCCGCATCCTGTTTTTTTTAGCGCTGTTTTTGTCCACTTATCTGGCGTTTACCCTGTTGCGTTTGGCGCATGGCCGACAGTCCTTGTTGCGCGCCCACCATGAAATTACCCGCCGTTATGCCGCACAGCAGTTGGCGGAGGCCCAGTTGCGGCTGCATGCGACGGCTTTTCAGAATTCGCACGATGGCATTTTGTTGACGGATGCCAGCGGCAATATTCTGGACGTGAATCCGGCCTTCAGTCGCATCACGGGTTATGCCCGTACCGAGGTGTTGGGGCGTAATCCGCGTTTGTTGAAATCGGCGCGGCATGACACCGCGTTCTATCAGCACATGTGGGAGCGTTTGCGACAGCAGGGCAGTTGGCAGGGAGAAATCTGGAACTGCAACAAGCAGGGCGAAACTTACCCGGAATTGTTGTCGATTGCCGCCGTGCGCAACCAGGGCGGCGAGGTGGAGTCGTATGTGGCGGTGTTTACCGATATTAGCCGTTTAAAAGATCAGGAGGCGCAGTTAACGCGGATTGCCTATCATGATGCGTTGACGGGTTTGCCCAATCGTTTGCTGCTGACGGATCGGTTGGAGCAAGCGGTGGCCTATGCCCAGCGCAGCGGCAGTCGGATGGCGGTGTGTTATCTCGATCTCGATGGTTTCAAGCCGGTGAATGATCAGCATGGTCATCCCGTGGGCGATTTGTTATTGGTCGAAGTGGCGCGACGTTTGAGCTTGTGTGTGCGCGCGACGGATACGGTGGCGCGCTTGGGCGGCGATGAGTTTATTGTGCTGCTGCAAGGCTTAAACAGCGGTTCGGAGTGTGAACAGGCGGTGTTGCGTATCTTGCAGGCGATTGATGAACCTATTTGTATCAATGCGTTACGCCTGAATGTGTCCGTCAGTATCGGGGTGGCCTGGTATCCGCAGGACAATGTCGATGCCGATATGTTGATTCGCCATGCCGATCAGGCCATGTATCGCGCCAAACAGAGCGGCAAGAATCGCTACTATTTGTTTGACCCCGAACATGATGTTCCGGTTTAGAAAGCACTGGACAGATGGCAAATTTCAGGTAAATTGCGCACGCCTTTTGTGCGTGTGGATGGAACGCTTGCCCGATCCAGACGGACAAAGGCCGTCATTATTTTTTAGGAGAACGAGAAAGTGAATCAATATAGCAATCGCATGGTGATCATGCATTGGCTGACGCTGGTGTTGATGATCGCCGCCTGGTTTTTAGGTGAAGAAGTGCACGATGCTCGTAAGGCGGAAGCCGGAGCTACCGTTGCGGGTTACGTGGCGCATGCCCTCGCTGGCGCGGCGGTGTTGCTGTTGACCGTGTTGCGCCTGGCGTTTCGCAAGGCGGACGGCGTGCCGGCACCGATTGGGCGCAGTACCATGGATAAAATCGCCACCGGCGTGCATCACAGCCTCTATCTGTTGCTGTTCTTGTTGCCAGTGAGTGGCATGGTGCAAGTCATGACCAGCGACGTGGGCAAAGCCATTCTGGCCGGTGACGCGACCTTGTTGCCACGCAAATTCGATGGCGTGATGGCGCATGAAGTGCATGAAATTTTGGTGACTGTGGTGATTTTGCTGGTGGGCGTGCATGTGCTGGGCGCGCTGAAGCACCAGTTCGTGCTGAAGGACGGCCTGCTGAAGCGCATGTGGTTCAAGTAAACCGCGCAGCTTCGGTTAAAATCGGGATGGGACAGGCGAGAGCCGTCCCATCTTTTTTATTGGGGAGGGCAGAGTGCTGGAAGGTCTGATTTTATTGCTGGGGTTGGTTTCGCTGCTGGTACTGGCCGGGTTGTGGCTGCGCCTGCCGGAGCAAATCGCCGCCCGGCTGGCGCAGAGCCAGGAGGAACGCCACCGCCTGATGCTGGGCGATTTGCATCAGGGCTTGAACCAACTCGGCGACCGTCTGCTCCAGGCCAATGGCGACAGCGCCGGGCGTTTGCGCGATGCGGTGTCGCAGGAGTTGCTGCAAACCCGTGAGGCCATGCAAGCGCTGCAACTGGCACAGCAGCGCGCCCTGGCGGAAACGCGGGAAAACTTGCTGGCACAACTGGCGCAGTTGGCGGCCAATTTGCAGGCCCAGCAAGAAGCCTTGCGCGTGGAATTGGTCGGCAAAACGCTGGAAACCCTGGCCGAACAGGGCAGAGCAGAGCAGGCGCTGATTCAGTCCACCCTGCAACGCGGCACGGAATTGCTGACCCAGAGCATCGCCGCGCTGACCCAAAGCACCGACGCCCGTCTGGAGCAAATCTCCGGCAAGGTGGCCGAGCGCCTGGACGAGGGTTTCAAGAAAACCAATGCCACCTTCCTCGACGTGATGACCCGCCTGGCCACCATCGACGAGGCGCAGAAAAAAATCGACGGCCTGACCAGCAACGTGGTCAGTCTGCAAACCCTGCTCGGTGATAAGCGTTCCCGTGGCGCGTTTGGCGAGGTGCAACTGGAAGCGCTGGTGCGCAACATCCTGCCGCCGGACGCCTACGCCTTTCAGGAAAAACTCTCCAACGGCAGCCGGGTGGATTGCTTGCTGCGCTTGCCGCCACCGACCGGTAGCGTCCCGGTGGATGCCAAATTCCCGCTGGAAAATTACCACCGCATGCTAGACAGCGATTTGCCGCTGCTGGACAAGGAGCTGGCGCGTAAACAGTTCAAGGCCGACATCCGCAAGCACATCGACGACATCAGTAGCAAGTATCTGATTGCCAACGAAACAGCGGACGGCGCGGTGATGTTTGTTCCCGCCGAGGCGGTGTTTGCCGAAATTCACGCCTACCACGCCGACGTGGTGGAATACGCCATGCAGCGCCGGGTATGGATTGTGTCACCCACCACGCTGATGGCGGTGCTCAACACCGCCCGCGCCGTGCTGAAGGACGTGAAAATGCGCGAGCAGGTGCACATCATCCAGCACGAGCTGGGCAAGTTGAGTACCGACTTCAAGCGCTTCGACGAGCGCATGAAAAAACTGGCCGACAACATCCGCAAAGCGCACGAGGAAGCCGGGCAGGTGGAAATCAGCAGCCGCAAGATCAGCGGGCACTTCGCCCGTATCGAAGCGGTGGAGATGGGCGGCGACCTGCCGCGCTTGGACGATTAAAATGGGCTGGGCAGGCCGCTGCGGTGCGCGGCCTTGCCCCGGGAGGCACGCGCCGCATTTGCACGGGAGAAAGAGAATGCAGCAACAACGCGGTTTTACCTTGATTGAAATCATGGTGGTGGTGGTGATTTTGGGCGTACTGGCGGCGCTGGTGGTGCCCAAGGTGATGGGGCGACCCGACGAAGCGCGCCTGGTAGCCGCCAAGCAGGACATCCAGGCGCTGATGCAGGCACTCAAGCTGTATCGGCTGGACAACCAGCGCTACCCCAGCACCGAGCAGGGGTTGCAGGCCTTGGTGCAAAAGCCCACCACGGCACCCGTGCCGCCCAACTGGAAAAACGGCGGCTATTTGGAGCGTCTGCCCAAGGATCCCTGGGGGCATCCTTATCTGCTCCTCAGCCCCGGCCTGAAGGGTGAAATCGACGTGTTCAGCTACGGCGCGGATGGTGTGGCCGGCGGCGAGGGCAATGATGCCGACATTGGTAGCTGGAGCCTGTAAAGCGCCTGCTCGGCGGCGTGCTCAGGGGTTTACCCTGATCGAGCTGCTGGTGGTGCTGGTCATTCTGGGGGTGGTGCTGGCACTGGCGCGCGTCAATCTCATGCCTGATGCGCGTCAAGAATTGCAGCGTGAGGCGGCGCAACTGGCGCTGCTGCTGGAATTGGCCGGGGATACCGCCAGTACCCGCGCTGGCGTGATTGGCTGTGTGCTGTCGCCGCGTGGCTATCGCTTCGAGCAGCAAAATGCCCAGGGCGACTGGGTGGCACTGAGCGCCGAACTGCGTCCCCGGCAGTTGCCGGACGCCGTGTCGCTGGGCGGCTTGCAGGTGCGCCAACAAGCGCGGCCTTTGGGCGAGCGCCTGCTGCTGACCCCTAGCGGTCTGGCGGCCAGCTTCACTGTCAGTATGCAGTCTGGCCCGTATCGCGTGCGTCTGGAGGCAGACGTATTGGGGCATGTGCGCGTGGTGGATGAGCGTGTGGCAGGCTAAACGCGGCTTCACTTTGCTGGAAGTGCTGGTGGCACTGGCGGTGCTGGCGGTGGCGCTGGCCGCCGCCATGCGCATGGCGGCACTCGCCACCGACACCGCCGGGCAGGTGCGTCTGCGCGTGCTGGCCAACTGGGTGGCGGAAAACCAACTGGTCACCTTGCGCAATGGCGTGTGGCCCTCGGTCGGTCGCCGCAATGGCGAAGCGCAACAGGCGGGTGTCACGCTGGGCTGGGAAGAGGTGGTCAGCGGCACGCCCAATCCCAATTTCCGCCGCGTACAGGTGCGGGTGTATGACCCGGCGCAACCCGATTACGCCTGGGCCGAGGTGGTTGCCTTTTTGCCGAGTCAGCGATGATGCCCGCCCCACAACGCATGCGCGGCTTTACCCTATTGGAAATTCTGGTCGCCCTGGCGATTTTCGCGCTGCTGGCCGCCATGGCTTTTCGCGGCCTGACCTTGCTGTTGGACACTCGGCAACAGGTCACGGCCAGTGGTGACAAGTGGCAGCAACTGGCACGGTTACACAGTCGCCTGAAGCAGGATTTCGCCAGCGTGGCGCTGCGCAACCTCCGCGACACGCGTGGCGTGGAAATCGCCAGCTTCGTCGCCGAGCCGAATCCGGTGGCGGAAGATGCCGCCCTGCTCAGTTTCAGCCGCATGGGCTTGGCCGGGCAGGGCGGCAGTCTGCAAAACCTGCAACGCATCGGCTACCGGCTGCGCAACCAGCGCCTCGAAATGCTGACCTGGAGCAGTCTGGATCAAGCGCCGCGCGCTCGCCCGCAGGTCGAGGTGGTTTTTGAAGGCGTGCAGAGCCTGCAATCGCGCTATCTGGACATGGGCGGACAATGGCGCGATTACTGGCCGCTGGCCAATCAAGCCAGCATGCCGCCGCTGGCGGTGCAATGGCAATTGACCCTGCTGGACGGCAGTCGCCTCGACTGGCGCTGGAGTGTGCGATGAAACGGCAACGCGGCGTGGCGCTGATCACGGCCTTGCTGGTGGTGGCACTGGTGGTCAGCATCGCCAGCTATCTGGCCTTGCAGAATCAGGTGCGTATCCAGCAACTGGAAAACCTGCGCAATCGCACTCAGGCCGAAGCCTTGGGGCGGGCGGCCATCGACTGGGCGCGGGTGATGCTGGCGGATGATGCCTCGCGCAGTAGCACCGATCATTTGCAGGAAGCCTGGGCCACGCCCGTTCCGCCGCAAAGTGCCGATGGCGGCCAAGTGGGCGGACGTTTGCAGGATCAGCAGGCGCTGTTCAACCTCAATAATCTGGTGTGGGCCGGGGTGGCCTATCCCGCCGACGTGGCGCGCTTCCGCCGTCTGCTGGCACAGTTGCAACTGCCGCCGGAGTTGGCCAATGCGCTGGTGGACTGGCTGGATAACGACAGCGTGGTGAGTCACCCCGGCGGGGCAGAAGATGGCGAGTATTTGCAACAGGAGCCGCCGCTGCGTGCCGCCAATCGCCTGTTGGCCGACGTGAACGAACTCTACGCCGTGCGCGGCTTTACCCCGGAAGCGATTCAGCGCCTGCGCCCGTTTGTCACCGCCTTGCCGGAGCGCACCCCGGTCAACGTCAATACTGCGCCGCTGGAAGTGCTGCGCGCCGTGCTGGCGCAAAACACCGATGCCGCCGCCCTGCTACCCGCTCGCGCCAGCCGCCCGTTTCAGAGCGGACAGGATCTCGCCACGCGCTTTCCCGCCATTGCGCAACAAGCCGGCGACAACTCCCTCAGCGTCGATAGCCACTACTTCCTCGCCGACACCCGCGCCGAATACGGCAACGCCGTGGTGCGCACCCAAGCCCTGCTGCAACGCAGCGGCCCCGGCTGGCCGGTGTTGCTGTGGTACAAGGGGCTCTAATGTCGGTGGTAGAAGTGCATCGCTTGCCGAGCAAAATCCCCATTGACGTGCGGCGCGGCTTCTGTATAATCCGCGCTTTCGCAAAAACCCGCAATAATTCGAGGTTGTAATTATGTACGCAGTGATCAAAACCGGTGGTAAGCAATATCGCGTTACGTCCGGTCAAACTTTAAAAGTTGAAAGCATTTCCGGTGATGTTGGCTCCGCTATCGTGTTGGACAAGGTGCTGCTGGTTGCCAATGGTGAAGCCCTGTCCGTGGGGACTCCCCTCGTGGCCGGTGCGACCGTAAGCGCGACCATCGTGGCGCACGGTCGTGGTGACAAGGTTCGCATTTTCAAAATGCGTCGCCGTAAACATTACCAAAAGAATCAAGGGCATCGTCAAAACTACACTGAAATCCGCATTGACGGCATTTCGGCATAATCAGGAGTAAGCAAACATGGCATCGAAAAAGGGCGGCGGCAGTACCAGTAACGGACGCGACTCACACTCGAAACGACTGGGCGTGAAGAGCTACGGTGG
>DHYQ01000068.1:26485-35154 GCA_002414205.1 Gallionellaceae bacterium UBA5126
GTGTTTGAAGTCAAAGGCGCGTTCAATCGCAGAACCGTTTCGGTGGTTGAAGCCTAATCGCACTGCTGCACAAGACAGCCCTATCGCAAGGTAGGGCTTTTTTATTTGGGATAGCGCATTACTCCTTCCTCCTCTCAGGGGGAAGGGTGGGATGGGGGTGTAAATGTTGTGTCGAGCGCGACTGTTCTACCCCCACCCTAGCCCTCCCCCTGCAAGGGGGCGGGGATGTTTGATGCGAGAATTGTCCGGGGTTATTTCAGGGAGTCGGCATGAAGTTTATTGATGAAGCCAGAATCGAAGTTTATGCGGGCAAGGGCGGCAACGGCATTGCCAGCTTCCGCCGGGAAAAGTTTATCGACAAGGGCGGCCCGGATGGCGGCGATGGCGGGCGCGGCGGCAGCATCTGGGCGCAGGCCGACATCAATATCAACACCCTGGTCGATTACCACTACATCAAGACTTACCGCGCCAAGAATGGCGAGTCCGGGCGTGGCTCGGATTGCTACGGCAAGGGCGCGGATGACATCGTGCTGCGCTTGCCCGTCGGCACGGTGATTACCGATTTGACCAGCGGCGAGGTGGTTGCGGATTTGACCCACGATGGGGAAAAAATCCTGCTGGCACAAGGCGGCACGGGCGGGCTGGGCAACATTCACTTCAAGACCAGTACCAACCGTGCGCCGCGCCAATGCACCGCCGGCACGGAAGGCGAGGCGCGTGAATTGCGCCTGGAGCTGAAGGTACTGGCCGACGTGGGTTTGCTGGGCATGCCGAATGCGGGCAAATCCACCTTTATCCGCTCGGTGTCGGCGGCCAAGCCCAAGGTGGCGGATTACCCGTTTACCACCTTGCATCCCAATCTGGGCGTGGTGCGCGTGTCGCATGAAAAGAGTTTCGTGATCGCCGACATTCCCGGCCTGATTGAGGGCGCGGCGGAAGGGGCCGGGCTGGGGCATCAGTTCCTGCGCCATCTGGCCCGCACCCGCGTGCTGCTGCATCTGGTGGATATTGCCCCGCTGCACGAGGGCATCGACCCGGTGGCTGAGGCGCGTGCCATTCTGAATGAACTGAAAAAATACGATCAGGCGTTGTACAACAAGCCGCGCTGGCTGCTGTTGAACAAGGTGGATTTGCTGGAAAGTCCGGCGGAGAAGGTGGCGGAATTTCTGAATGAATTCAAGGATTACGATCGCCAGTTCACCATTTCTGCCATCAACGGCGGCGGCTGCAAGGAGCTGACCTACGCCATCATGGACTTCCTGGTTGAAATGAACCAGCGCGAAGCGGATGCCCAGGCCGATTTGGGCGTGGCACTGCCGCTGGACGGGGAGGAATAAGCATGGCGACGGTGCTGACAAATGCCAAACGCATCGTGGTCAAGGTGGGTAGCAGCCTAGTGACAAATCAGGGCGCGGGGCTGGATTTGAATGCGCTGCAAAATTGGGCGCGGCAAATCGCGGCGCTGAATGCGCAGGGGCACGAGGTGGTGCTGGTGTCGTCCGGGGCGATTGCCGAAGGCATGCAGCGTCTGGGCTGGAGCAGCCGTCCCACCGCCGTGCACGATTTGCAGGCCGCCGCTGCCGTCGGGCAAATGGGGTTGGTGCAAGCCTATGAAAGTTGCTTCCGCCAGCACGAATTGCACGCCGCACAAGTGCTGCTGACCCACGCTGACTTGAGCGACCGCGAGCGTTACCTGAATGCCCGCGCCACCCTGACCACGCTGCTGGGCCTGCGCGTGATTCCGGTCATTAACGAAAACGACACTGTTGTCACCGACGAAATCAAGTTTGGCGACAACGACACCCTGGGCGCGCTGGTGGCCAATCTGATCGACGCCGACGCGCTGATTATCCTCACCGACCAAATCGGCCTGTTTACCGCCGACCCGCGCAAGGAGCCGACCGCCACGCTGGTCAGCGAAGGTCAGGCCGGTGACGTGGCGCTGGAGCGCATGGCGGGTGGCGCAGGCAGCGCCATTGGGCGCGGCGGCATGCTGACCAAAATCCTCGCCGCCAAACGCGCCGCCCGCAGCGGGGCGCATACCGCCATTGCCTCCGGCCACGAACGCGACGTGCTGCTGCGCCTGATGCAAGGCGAGTCGATTGGCACATTGCTGGTCGCTCCCAACCTGACCCTCGCCGCACGTAAACAATGGCTGGCCGACCATCTGCAAGTGGCGGGCAAACTGCTGCTGGACGACGGCGCGGCAAGTGCCTTGCGGCACGGTGGCAAAAGCCTGTTGCCGATTGGCATCACCGCCGTACAGGGCGAATTCAAGCGCGGTGCGGTGGTAGCCTGCCTGGCCCCGGATGGTCACACTGTCGCCCATGGCCTGATTAACTACAATGCCCAAGAAGCCCGCCGTCTGGCCGGGCATGCCAGCGGCGAAATCGACAGCCTGCTGGGCTACGGCGGCGACCACGAAATCATCCACCGCGACAATCTGGTGGTGCTGTAAGCCTTCCCGACCCGGCGCGAGATTTTTTGCCCGTTGCCGGGCGGTAATCCTTGAAAACTGTGGCAGAATGCACCCCGGCCCGGTCATGCCGGGCAAGGGATGCAGCAGGGCCTAGACCCTGTCGTCATGGGAGGCCGCACATGGCCAGTGGATTGCAATCACGTGTGGAGGTGCAAATTGTTCAGAAACATCATTCTGTTAATCGTGCTGGTCAGTGGCTTGGTCGCGGGCTATTTTGTCGGTAGCTATAAGGGCCGCGAAGCCATGGAGGCCTTGGAAAAGGAAAAAGCCCTTCAGGAAACCTTGAAGAAGGATCACGATGCCATCCAGGCTGGCCTGCAACAAAAACTGGGCGCGGTGGAGGATCAGCGTAAGAGTCAGCTAGAAGAAGCGCAGAAAAAATACCAGGATCAAAGCGCGCAATGGGAAAAATCCAAGGCTAATCTGGATGCCACCATCAAGAAACAGACGGTTCTGTTGGCCAACACTAACCGCGATATTGACTCGCTGGTAAAGAAGTTGCCAACCGCCACCGGGGCGGAGCGCGCCAAGCTGGAAGCGGAAATTGCCCGCCTGCGTCAACAGGCGCAGAGCATACAGGTTGAGGCGGACGGTACGCGCTGCCTGCAAGTTCAGGCACCACGTGCTGTGATTGACGCCCTCGGCAAATAAGAAAGAGGAAGAAACCATGATGAAACTCGCTCCCGTTTTGGCAGCCTTGCTGCTCTCCGCTTGCGTGACCACCATGCCTGTGGCCACCAATTCCATTCAGTGCAACCCACCCGAAGCGCAATTAGCGTTCAAATGCGCCGAACCCGGCAAAATCCCGGAAGGGGCGACCTTTGAAAATCTGGTGGACGTGATGCGCGCTGACCGTCAGGCGCTACGCGAATGCGGCATTTCGCTCAATGCCCTGAACGAAACCATCAGAAGCTGCAAGCAGGCAATTGATCAATACAATCAAAAGGTGGACGAAGCCAACGCTGCTGCCAAGAAAAATTGAGCCAGCGTGCACAATGACCAGAGCGGGTGAAAACCCGCTCTTTTTCGTTACGCGGCGTGCTTCAGCGCCTTGGCCTGTGCCTTGAGTTGCGTGGCCGCCAGGGTATAGCCGCCCATTGCCCCGTCGATGAAATGCACATGGTGGTCGGTGGAGGCGGAGGGCACCACGCAGGTCATCAGCGCTTCGCTGGACAAATGCGTGCCGTAGATAATCCGTCCGCGTTGCTGATAATCGGCCAGCAGTTGCTGGATGGCCTCAATTTGCGCCGGGGTGCAGTCCAGCACCATGCGCAGGGTTTCATCGTATTTTTTGAAGTCTGAATTCAACTTTTGCTTCACTTTGTACTGCTCGGCATCAAACTTTTTGGTGGCGATGCCCCAGGCCAGCACGCGGTTGGACACCAGTGCCCAGACGTAGTTGACAATCCAGTTGACGACAAAAATGCTGGAAAAACTTTTCAGGCGTGCCTCCAGCGAAAACTTGCGCGGAAACACCGGCCAACTGACATTTTCCGGGCGCACCGGGGTGGCACTGCGCAGATCGTCGTTCAGAATCGCGGTCAGTTGTTCTAGCAGTACGGGCAGAATAGGGTGCTCCGGCGTCTCGTGCAGCGGTTTGCACAAGATGGTTAGCACTTGTCCTCGGGTAGATTTCAAGGGATTCAAGCGACAGGACAAGCCGTACAAATGTGCTGGCCCAGTCACCGGTGCATCGGTCAGCAAATGCGCTTGCGGGGCGTTGCCCTTGATCATGTCCTCGGCCAGGGTCAGTCCGCCGCCCTTGAATTGGGCTAAATAGTTGCCGGGGGAGAGTTCATACTTGGCCACTTTGACCGGGCAACCCCGTGCCTTCAGGGTACCGACGGCCACATAGCCGATACGTAATTCCAGGCCATATTCCTGTTGTGACAAGCGTTTTAAACGAGCCAAATCTTCCAGTACCAACTGGCTGACCGCTATCGGCACCAGCAGCGTCGCCCCATCGCCGCCGAACACGAACGGCAGATCCAGTGTGCCGATGATATTGACGTAGCTGGAAATGGTGGCTGCGCCGACCAGATTAACCTCCTTGTAGCGCCCGTCCTGCACGGCCTTGGTCGAGCCGCGAATGTCGGTCAGTACCACCAGCCAGTCATCTGGCACCTCCTGATACAGCGCGTCATTGGCGACGAGGGAGAAATCCTGGAAGGGGGGCAGGGCGTGATAGAAGGCGAAATGTGCGATCAAGTCCATAACGGGCAGGCGGAGGGCGTGAGGAAGGGCCTGCATTGTAGAGGCTGTGACACTTGACCGGCTGTTTTTTTCACGTCAGCCGCGTGCGATCCGTCACGAGCTGCACGACAACATCGACGCGCCGGGTTTGTTGCGCGCCCAGTCCGGGCGCAGGGCCAATAGGTTGGGCGGGCAGTCGTCGGCGTAGGGGTGGCGGGCGGCGTCCAGCAGGCGTTGTGCCGGGCGCATATCGCCTTGCTCGGCGGCTGCGATGGCCTGATGCGCCAGATAATTACGCAGCACAAAGTTAGGGTTGACCTGTGCCATGCGGATGCGGCGTGCGGTGGGTGTGTCGTCCTGTTGTTGCACGCGGGCAAAATAGCGCGTCAACCAATCCTGCCACTGGGTGCGGTGATGGTCTAGCAAAGCGGGCTGGTAAAACGCCGGGGCCAGCACGGCCAGATCGTCGCTTTTCACCTCGCCCAGACAGCGGAAAAAGCGCGTCATATCGACTTCGCATTGCTGCATAAAATCAAATACTTCGCCGATCAGTTCGCCATCGCTGTCCTGCCATTGCAACAAGCCAAACTTGCCCGCCAGCATGCGTTGCAAGCCGTCATTCCAGGCAGTGTCGAACTGGCGCAGCGCCTCGTCCAGCCCTGCTGGGTTCAGCGTCGCCAGCGCTTCCGCCAGCCGCTCCAGATTCCAGCGCGCCACGCCGGGCTGATTACCGAAGCAATAGCGGCGCATCTCGGCGTCGGTGGTGTTGGGCGTCCAGCCGGGGTCGAAATTGTCCACCCAGCCATACGGGCCGTAGTCGATGGTCAGGCCGAGGATGGACAGATTGTCGGTGTTCATCACGCCATGCACAAAGCCGACACGCAGCCATTCCACCATCAGGCGGGCGGTGCGGGTGCAGATTTCCGCCAGCCACACGGCGAGGATGTCGGGCTGTTGCGCGTCCAGATGGGGAAAATCGCGGCGCAGGGTGAATTGCACCAATCGCTGCAACAGCGCCGTTTCGCCGCGTGCCGCCAGAATCTCGAAATGCCCGAAGCGCAAAAACGACGGCGCGACGCGGCAGACGATGGCCCCCGGCTCGTCACGCGGATGACCGTCATACAGCATGTCGCGCCGCACGCTTTCGCCACTGCCGATCAAACACAACGCCCGCGTGGTCGGCACGCCGAGGTGGTACATGGCCTCGCTGCACAAAAATTCGCGCAACGACGAGCGCAACACGGCGCGTCCATCCGCCCGGCGCGAATACGGCGTCGGCCCCGCGCCTTTCAGTTGCAACTCCCAGCGTTCGCCGCGCTGATTAACCACCTCGCCCAGCCCGATGGCGCGCCCGTCGCCCAGTTGCCCGGCCCATTGCCCAAACTGGTGCCCGCCGTAGCAGGTGGCGTAGCTGTCCATGCCGGGCAACAGACGATTGCCGCTGAAGGCTTGCACAAACGCCTCGCTCTGTACGCTGGTGGTGTCCAAGTCCAGCAGATCAGCCACCTCGGCGGCATGCAACAACAAGCGCGGCGCGGCTACTGGCGTGGGAGAAACATGCGCCCAGCACAGGCCGGGCGTTTGACGGGAATGCGGCTGGCCGCTGCGATCGCCGGGCAGCTCGCGGATGAAGGCGTTGTCGAATTGGAGGGTTTGCATGGCGGTTATTTCCGATTGAATTGGTCGGATTATAACTGCTGCGGAAACCGAGAGGAGGGGGATTGATGGCGATCAAGTCATCATTTGTCGTGTGATTTCCACGGAAACGTAGGGTGCAATAAGCGTAAGTGCATTGCACCAATTCTTTGATTTGTTGGGTCTTTTTGTGCAATGCGCTGCGCTTATTGCACCCTAGGAACCGCCCAACGCCAATGCCGCGCAGCGCAGTCCACTCAACACCGCGCCTTCCAACGTGGCCGGGTAGTCGCCTGCCGTGTAATCCCCCGCCAACCACAGTCCGGGCACGCCGGTTGCCTGCGGTGGACGGTACAGCCCGGCGCGGCAGGAGAAGGTGGCGCGCTTTTCGGCAATGACTTTGTACCAATCGGGGCGTGCGGTGATGCCGAATTCGCGCTGCAATTCGGCTACCACCGCCTCGGCCAGCGCGTCTTGCGGCAAATCTTGGTGCCGCCCCTCGGCGCTAATCACCGACACCAGCAGCCCGGCGCGCCCGCTGATCTGGCCGTGGTCAAACAGCCATTGGCTCAGGCACTGGTGCAAGCCCAGCATGGGCGCGGGCAAGCTGACTGTCGGCGGATAGCGCAGGTAAACGGTGTAAATCGGCTGTTGCGGCAGGGCGGCGATGGCGGCGGTGTCCATCAGCGGAGCCAGCAGCCGCGCTGCCACACTGGGCGACGTGGCGCAAATCACCTGTTCGAAAGTCTCCACCCCCTGCGCGTGCGTGACCGCAAAACCCGCCGCCGTGCTGGCAATGGCGGTTGCGCCACAGGACAGGCGCACCGTGCCACCGCGCTGGGTGACGTACTCGGCGGCGCGTTGCGGGAAGAGGGCGCTGAAATCCAGCCGGGGCAACAGCATGTCGCTGTCCGCCCGGCGCTGGGTCAGCGCATCGCGCAACACCGTCAGCAACACCTGCGCCGACGCCTCGGCAATCGGCGTGTTCAGCGCCGCGATGCACAACGGCTCCCACAGCTTCAAGGTCAGCGCGCCGTCTTGTCCGTGCGTCGCCAGCAAATCCTCCACCGTGCAATCCGCCTGCCCACCCGGCAAGGCCGCCACGCGAAAACCCGCCAGCCGCAAGCGCAACATAAAGCGCCCCGCCCGCAGCCGCTCGCCCCAACTCAGCCCCCGCGCCTGAGCAAATGCCAGCAGCAAATGCAGCGGCGCAGGCAAATTCGGAGCCTTGAGCGAAAATTGCCCATGCAGCTCCAGTTGCAACGGCAAACGGACAAAATCTTGCGCCACCTCACCACCGACCAGCTCAATCAAGCGCAAAGTCTGACGATAACAGCCCAGCAACAAATGCTGCCCGTTGTCCAATTGCATTCCCTGATGGGCAAATCCCCGCGCCCGCCCGCCCAGTTGGCGCGCACTTTCCAGCACCGTGACGGACAAACCGCGCTGCGCCAGCGTCGCCGCAGCGGCCATACCGGCATAACCCCCGCCGAGGATGGCGATTTTTTGTTTTGAATTCATTTTATTAGCCTGATGTTGCACAAGAAAACCGGGTGAAGTGACCCGGTTGGGGCGCGAGTATAAAGCACAGCAGCCATTCCGCCATTCCCCACCGTAGGGTGCAATAAGCAACGCGCATTGCACCAACTGTTGAATAGCAAAACAAAACCGCCCACGCATTGCCACTCCCCGCATTCATAGCTAAAATTGATAGCATTGCAATCAAGCGAGAGTTTCATCATGGCCACCCTGATTATTCGCAATTTTGACGAGCAACTGAAAGCCTTGCTGCGCGTGCAGGCGGCGCGCCACGGTTGCTCGATGGAGCAGGAAGCGCGCAACATTTTACGGGCGGCGGTGCAGGTCAGGCCGACCGGCAGCGTGTTTGCCCGCAACATTACGCGTCATTTTGCCGATTTGGCGGTGGAAGAGTTGCCCATTCCCGCCCGCCGTCCGGCACGTTTGCCCACCCTGCTGGATGATGCCGCATGAAAACCATCCTGCTCGACACCAACGTCCTGTCGGAATTGATGCGCCCCCAGCCCGCCGCTGAAGTTCTGGCCTGGTTTGCCGGGCAAACCGACAACACGTTTTGCATCAGCGCCATCACCCAGGCCGAAATACTGCTCGGCATCGCCTTACTGCCCGCAGGCCGCCGCCGCGATGCCCTGAGCAGCGCCGCCATCGCCCGCACCCAAGGGCTGCCGCTGGCAACACGCAACGTCAAGGATTTTGTGGGGATTGCGGGGGTGGCGGTGTTGAATCCGTGGGAAGGGTAGGGCGGTTGGTGGGCGCGTAGGGTGTCAATAAGCGCAGCGCATTGCACCGAGGATTTCGGAAAAATAACGCTGGCTGGCGATGG
>DHYQ01000111.1:0-4464 GCA_002414205.1 Gallionellaceae bacterium UBA5126
CTGTCCGCCAGCCACAACCCCGGTGGCCCGGACGGCGATTTCGGCATCAAGTACAACATCAGCAACGGCGGCCCCGCCCCGGAAAAAATCACCGAAGCCATTTTTGCGGTCAGCAAGCAAATTAGCCAATACCGCATTCTGGACGCGGCGGACATTGACCTCGACACCTTGGGCAGCAGCACGCTGGGCGACATGCAGGTGGAAATCATCAATTCGGTCAACGACTACGCCAACCTGATGCAATCGCTGTTCGATTTCGGCCAGATGCGCGACTACATCGACAACGGCTTCCGCGTGCAATTCGACGCCATGCACGCGGTGACGGGCCCGTATGCGCGGGAAATTCTGGTCAATCGTCTGGGCGTGCCAGCGGAAAACGTGATTAACGCCGTGCCGCTGCCGGATTTTGGTCAGGGCCATCCCGACCCAAACCTGACCTATGCGCATGAATTGGTGGATATTTTGTTCGGCAAGGATGCCCCGGATTTCGGCGCAGCCTCTGACGGCGACGGCGACCGCAACATGATTCTGGGCAAGCACTTCTTTGTCACCCCGTCCGACAGCTTGGCGATTCTGGCCGCCAACGCCACGCTGGTACCCGGCTATCGCAACGGCCTGGCCGGGATTGCCCGCTCCATGCCCACCAGCGCCGCCGCTGACCGCGTGGCCGCCGCGCTGAACATCCCCTGCTACGAAACACCCACCGGCTGGAAATTCTTCGGCAACCTGATGGACGCCGACAAAGTGACCCTGTGCGGCGAAGAAAGCTTCGGCACCGGCTCCAACCACATCCGCGAAAAAGACGGCCTGTGGGCCGTACTGTTCTGGCTGAACATCCTCGCCGCCCGCCAAACCAGCGTGAAAAATGTCGTGCGCGAACACTGGGCGCGCTATGGCCGCAACGTGTATTCCCGCCACGACTACGAAGCCATTCCGACCGACGCCGCCAACCAGGTCATGGCCCGGCTGCAAGCGCAATTCCCGGATTTGCCCGGCCAGAAATTCGGTCACTACACCGTCGCCACCGCCGATGACTTCAGCTACACCGACCCGGTCGATGGCAGCCTCAGCACCAAACAAGGCCTGCGCATCCTGTTCAAGGACGGCTCGCGCATCATCTTCCGCCTGTCCGGCACCGGCACCGAAGGTGCCACCATCCGCATCTACCTCGAAGCCTACGAGGCCGACGTTTCCCAACAACACCTCGACGCCCAAGAAGCCTTGGCCGATTTGATCGCCATCGCCATGGAGTTGTCCGATTTGCGCGGCTTGACTGGGCGGGAACAACCGACGGTGATTACCTGAGTTGGGAAGGGAGAAGAGAGAAGAGAGAAGGGGAAAGGGACTTCACGGTTTGCCACGATGAATTCCTTTACCTCTGATGCAGACCGTTTGAGACACACATGAATCCTCAAGATAAAAACGAGAACAATCATATCGTTATAAAAGATATAGTTATACCGGCAGGCTCAATATTGATTGCAGCAATACCGGTGGTTACACAGAGCAGTCCATATTGGTGGGTAAATCTTGCCATCCCGACTTACGTCGTAGTATTGGTTTACTTTTTGGCCACTCCCCCAATAAAGCAGTACATCAGGAAACGAACTGACACCAAAAGTCGGTTGGAGTTAGAGGCCAAATATCGGCCCAAATTACAACAAACGCTAGATTCATTTGCACCTATGCTGGAGCCTAACCGAATTGATACCGTTTGGTATCAGTGGAATGAGTTACATCGGGAACACGTAAGCCAGGTAATTTCCCCCAATGAAGCGAATTGTCAATCACTCAAAATTTGGCTAAAAAACCTCCATAGCCATGCAGAATCAAGGGAGTTTCAAGCGCTCTTGGATGAGATTTCCGATTGGATATGGCAATACATCCGATTTTGTGACGAAGCTTATTGACAAGTTGAAACCGCTCGCCAGCCATTGCATCTCGATGAAAACAAGCTTCGAGAGTTTAAGCAAAATTGGCAAAAGATAGCCGAGCAACATAACTTCGCCATTAACTCTTGGAAAGAAATGTGCTTGGAAATCAATGCTCAATTTAAAACAACTCTTTGCAAAACAACCTCCTACGACACGCTAAAAACCTTTTTCTAGCCCGTGGAGTGTATTCGCCTTCAGAAACCCCACCTTTTCCCAGACTTAATGGTGGTTTGCTACGCGAAACCACCCTACCCCTTGAAACAAAATGCCCACCCTCACCCACCATTTAAAACACGACACCGCCCGTTTGCAGCAATCGCTGGGGGTGGAATTTGCCAGTGCGCGCATTGAGGTGCAGTGTTTGTTGCAGCAGGTGTTGCAGGTGAGTCGGGCGTATTTGTTGGCGTATGGCGAGCGGGAATTGGCGGGGGAGGCGCTGGCGACGTATGAAGCGCTGCTGGCGCGGCGGCTGGCCGGGGAGCCGTTGGCGTATTTGCAGGGGGAGCGGGAGTTTTTCGGCTTGAGGTTCAAGGTGACGTCCGCCACGTTGATTCCGCGCCCAGATACCGAGTTGCTGGTGGAGTTGGCGCTGGCGCAGTTGCCCGCCGAGCAGCCGCGCAGGGTGCTGGATTTGGGTACCGGCAGCGGCGCGATTGCCATTAGCGTGGCGGCGCAGCGCCCGCTGGCGAATGTCACCGCGCTGGATGCCTCGGCGGCGGCGCTGGCGGTAGCGGCGGAAAATGCTGAAAAGTTGTTGGGGCCGGGACGCTTGCGCTTGTTGCACAGTGACTGGTTTAGCGCCGTGGGCACAGCGCAATTTGATTTGCTGCTGTCCAATCCGCCCTACATCGCCGCCGCCGATCCGCATCTGGCGGCCTTGCAATTCGAGCCTGCCAGCGCCCTGGCTGCCGGGGCGGACGGGCTGGATGACATTCGGCAACTGGTGCAACAGGCTCCGGCGCATCTCGTTCCCGGTGGCTGGTTATGGCTGGAACATGGCTACGATCAGGCGGCGGCGGTACGGGACTTGTTGCAGCAGCGCGGCTTTAGCAGCGTGCGCTCGGAGCGTGATTTAGCGGGGATAGAACGGGCGACAGGAGGTTGCTGGGCTGCCGAAGAGGCGATTGTCGCGCCATAGCGAATAATCGGCAGCGGATTCTGGAAAATCACCTCTTACCCCGCCGTTCGTGGTGAGCTTGTCGAACCATGAAGGGCGCAAGCCAATCCAGCAAAGTGTTACGCAAAAGCCCCTTCGACAAGCTCAGGGCAAACGGATTGAATCCATGTTTCCCTAGCCGATTTCGCCAGAGTGACACAACCGTAACCCACTGGCGGTTTCCAGTTTCAAATTCCCTTGTACGTCCACCCCACGGGCGATGCCCTCCAACTGGCTACCATCCGGCAAGCGCAGGCGCACCGGGCGATCCTGATGGGCATGTACCATCTGCCATTCCGCCACCAGTGGCGCGAAACCGGTCACGGCAAATGCGTCCAGCAGCGGCACCAATTGCTGCAACAGCGCCACCAGCAACTGGTTGCGCTCCGGTAGCGGCAGGTGCAAATCGCTCAAGGCACCCGCCGCCTGGTCGATACGTTGCTGCACATGCAGCGGCAAACGCTGATTCAGCCCTATGCCGATGACCACGGCGCACGGCCCCTGCATGTCGCCGCGTGCTTCCAGCAAAATCCCGCCCAGCTTGCCGGACGGAATCAACACATCGTTGGGCCATTTCAAGCGCGCCTCGTGCAGACCCAACTGGCGTAATGCCCGCACCATGGCCAGCCCCACAGCCAGACTCAGCCCGGCCAGTTGGGCAAAACCACTATCGAAGCGCCACAACAAGGAAAAAGTCAGCGCGTTGCCGAGCTCGGAATGCCACACCCGCCCCTGTCGCCCGCGCCCGGCAGTTTGCAGCTCCACCGCCACCACACTGCCGCTGGGCGCACCATGTTGCAGACGCTGCAACAGCACGGCGTTACTGGAACCCGCTTGTTGCAAGATGTCCAGCCGCAGACGACGATTGAGCGGCCCCAACCCATCGGCCAGCACCGTGGGGTTCAGCATTTGCCACGGTTGATTCAAGCGATAACCACGCCCGCGCACCCGTTGCAGACCAATCCCCATCTGCACGGCCTGATCCAGCGCATTGCATACGGTGGCACGCGACACGCCGAGACATTGCGCCAATACTTCACCAGAATAGAAATCACCATCCGCCAACAGCGTCAGCAGATGCCAAGTGCGGGGAGAGAGTTGCATGATGAATGCTTACAGATACAGTTGACGTTCGCGTTCGGCATCCGAAGGCTGGAAGCCACGCGATTCGTAATGCTTGAAAATCGCCTCCACCACCGCTTCCGGTTCGTCAATGACCTGAATCAAGTCCATGTCACTGGCCGCAATCACCGCTTCGCTCACCAGCACCGTGCGGAACCACTCCACCATCCCGCCCCAGAAATCGCTGCCGACCAGAATAATCGGAATGCGACGCGACTTGCCGGTTTGTACCAGCGTCAGCGCTTCCATCAA
>DHYQ01000111.1:4663-23244 GCA_002414205.1 Gallionellaceae bacterium UBA5126
AACGCGCCCTTGTTGGCGGCCTCCATGATGCCGGGGCCACCGCCGGAAATCACCGCAAAACCGGCATCGGACAGCAGGCGGGCGATTTCTTCCGCCAGTTGGTAATAGCGATGACCGGATTTGGTACGGGCACTACCGAAGATGCTGACGGCGGGATGGATGTGGCTCAGGCGCTCTGTGGCCGTGACAAATTCTGACATAATGCCGAACACACGCCAGGCTTCCTTGGAACTCCAGCCTTCCGGCACCACGGGAATCGGCAGTTTTGATGCCTTGTTCATATCCCTTACCCCCTTGAAATGAAATGAAAAAATTATTGTTGGTGGATGGTTCTTCGTTTTTGTATCGCGCTTACCACGCCCTGCCCGACATGCGCAATCCGCAGGGCGAGCCGACTGGCGCGGTGTACGGGATTTTCAACATGCTGCGCAAGCTGCGGCAGGACTACCCGGCGGATTATAGCCTGTGCGTCTTTGATGCCAAGGGAAAAACCTTCCGCGACGACTGGTACCCGGATTACAAGGCCAATCGCCCGTCCATGCCGGAGGATTTGGCGCAGCAAATCGAGCCGATCAACCAGTTGATTGCCGCCGCCGGTTGGCATGTGCTGGCCCTGCCCGGCGTGGAGGCGGATGACGTAATCGGCACGCTGGCGCAACAGGCCGCCGCTGCCGGGGTGGAAACGCTGATTGCCACCGGCGACAAGGACTTGGCGCAACTGGTCAACGCCCATGTGACGCTAATCAACACCATGAACAACGAAGTGCTGGACGAGGCGGGCGTAGTGCAAAAATTCGGCGTGCCGCCCAATCGCATCATCGACTTTTTGACCCTGACCGGCGACACGGTGGACAACATTCCCGGCGTGGATAAAGTCGGCCCCAAGACCGCCGCCAAGTGGCTGGCGCAGTATGACAATCTGGACGCGCTGCTGGCGCAGGCCGCCGACGTGGGCGGCAAGGTGGGCGAAAACCTGCGCACCGCGCTGGAATGGCTGCCGTTGTCGCGCCGCTTGGTGACGATTAAATGCGACGTGGAACTGCCTTGCCGCCACGATGAATTGACGGCTCCGCCGCAAGATGTCGGCCAGTTGCGCTACTGGTTCGAGCGGCTGAATTTCCGCACCTGGCTGCGTGAGCTGAATGCCGCCGAACCCGTGCCCGCCGCCCATCCCTTGCAAGACGATTTGTTTGCTGCGCCCGCTACCCCGGCCATCATCGAAACCGCGCATTACGACTGCATCAGCAGCGAGGCGCAACTGGCGCACTGGCTGGAGAAGCTACACGCCACCGAGTTGGTCGCGCTGGATACCGAAACCGACGGGCTAGATCACCTGCAAGCGCGGCTGGTGGGCATTTCCTTCGCCGTCGCCCCCGGCGAGGCGGCCTATTTGCCGCTGGCGCACCGCTACACCGGCGTGCCGCCGCAACTGGATTTTGCCGCCACGCTCGCCACGCTGAAGCCTTGGCTGGAAAGCCCGCTGCACCGCAAGCTGGGGCAGAACCTCAAGTTCGACGCCCACATTTTTGCCAATCACGGCATCACCTTGGGCGGCATTGCCGAGGACACGCTGCTGCAATCCTATGTGCTGGAAAGTCACCAGTTGCACAACATGGACAGCCTGGCCAAGCGCCATTTGCAGCACACCACCATCGCCTACAGCGACGTGGTGGGCAAGGGGGTCAAGCAAATCGGCTTCGAGCAGGTGGATTTGGAAACCGCCACGCGCTACGCCGCCGAAGATGCCGACATCACCCTGCGCCTGCACCAGCACTTCGCGCCGCAACTGGCCGCTGCGCCCGGCATGGAGCACGTCTATCGCGCCATCGAATTGCCGGTGCAGCGCGTGCTGTGGGTGATGGAGCGCAACGGCGTGCTGCTGGACTGCCCGCGTCTGCAACAACAAGGGCGCGAACTCGGCACCCGGCTGCATGCGCTGGAACAACAGGCGACCGAGCTGGCCGGGCAACCCTTCAACCTGAATTCGCCCAAGCAACTGGGCGAAATCCTGTTCGGCAAACTCGGCCTGCCGGTGGTGAAAAAAACCCCCAGCGGCGCGCCCTCCACCGACGAAGAAGTGTTGCAGGAGCTGGCGCTGGACTACCCGCTGCCCAAGTTGCTGCTGGAGCACCGCAGCTTGGCCAAGCTGAAATCCACCTACACCGACAAACTGCCGCAGATGCTCAACCCAACCACCAGACGGGTGCACACCAACTACGCCCAGGCCGTCGCCGTGACGGGGCGGCTGGCCTCCAGCGACCCCAATCTGCAAAACATCCCGGTGCGCACCGGCGAAGGCCGCCGCATCCGCGAAGCCTTTATCGCCCCGCCCGGCAGCGTGCTGGTCTCCGCCGACTATTCGCAAATCGAATTACGCATCATGGCCCACCTCTCCGGTGACGCCGGGCTGCTACGCGCTTTCGCCCAGGGCGAAGACGTACACCGCGCCACGGCGGCGGAAATTTTCATGCTGGCGCTGGATGAAGTCGGCCCGGAACAACGCCGCTACGCCAAGGCCATTAACTTCGGCCTGATTTACGGCATGTCCGCCTTCGGCCTGGCGCGGCAACTCGGCATCGAACGCAGCGCCGCCCAAGCCTACATCGAGCGCTACTTCGCCCGCTACCCCGGCGTGGCCGACTACATGGAACGCACCCGCCGCCAGGCCAAGGCACAAGGCTACGTCGAAACCGTGTTTGGCCGCCGCCTGTGGCTGCCGGACATCACCGCCAGCAACGGCACCCGCCGCCAGGCCGCCGAGCGCGCCGCCATCAACGCCCCCATGCAAGGCACCGCCGCCGACCTGATCAAACTGGCCATGATCGCCGTACAAAACTGGCTGGAAACCGAGCAAATGCAAACCCGCCTCATCATGCAAGTCCACGACGAACTGGTGCTGGAAGTCCCCAGCGCCGAACTCGCCAGCGTGCAACAACACCTGCCGCAACTCATGGCCAACGTCGCCCACCTGCGCGTCCCGCTACTGGTGGAAATGGGCAACGGGGAAAATTGGGAGGCGGCGCATTAGGGGGTGTAATTGTAGTTTCATACGCCCGTTTTATATTGCATCGAACCGTTAAAACAAAATGGCTACCAGAAGCGCAACTGACACTATCAAAGGATATTTCTATCAATTTGACTTATCAATTTTGGAGCTGCTGAAATTGAGTAGCGAGAATGATTCTGTCCAAATTGAATGTATTGAAGATATTGACGTACACACGGCATCCGACTCCACCGCAATTCAATGCAAATACTACGAACACACTGAATACAATCATTCGCTCATCAAAGATGCGGTTCGGTACATGCTTACCCATTTTAGTGCAGTCAAAGCGGGTAAAAAACCAAGTGTCAATTACCGAATTTATGGACATTACAAATCTGGGCACGACAAGCTAAAAACCATAGATGTCGAATACTTGAAAACACATTTTTTGACCTACACCAAGGACAAGGTTGAGCATCGTTACCACGAAGAGCTAAACCTAAACAACGAAGATTTAGAAGAATTTTTGGCCGCTTTAACAATCAACATCCACGCCGTTGAATTTCAGCCACAATTCCAACAAGTTAATCAACAATTGATGACTACATTCAGTTGCAGCCGTTTTGAAGCGGAGTATTTTTACTACAACAATGCACTGCGGATCATCAAAGAGTTGGCAATTCACCGCGACCCAACCAAGCGCGCCATCACAAAGAAAGATTTTCTGACCAGAATCAATACCAAAACGGTTTTATTTAATGAGTGGTTTGTTCAGAAAAGGGGTAGGCTGGCACACCTTAAAGCAATTCGGGCTGAGTACTTCACTCACACGAATGTTCCACCGTTTGAACGCTTTTTCCTTGTTGAAATTAACCAGACGACATATAGCCGCAGCACCCTAAAAGACTTGGTGCATGAGATTTCAAGAAAATACTCGAAGTTATCAAAACGAGGAACGGACTCGTTTTGCCCATACTTGTTTATTCATGGAATCCAAGACCATGAGCTAATTGACCTCAAATCTGAACTATGGAAAGAAGACTTTTGGGTGATAGATGGTTATGATTTTCAGGGTGCAAAATTCAATCCAACTTCGATTACTCGGCAGGCAACGCATCACAACCATATCAAAATTAAATTCCTAAACTCCTTATCGGAACTGGAGTCAACGATCAATTCAGTTTCGGCAAAGACCAGAGAAATCTATCAGTTTCATCTTGGAACGGACGGGTACTGCGATTTTGCAGACCCATCTGTGAAGCATGTAAAAATTCAAGTGGCGCAGCTATCGGACATTAAGGAGATCATCTGAACTATGACAAACGAACCAATCAATGCGGAAGTGATTGCCGTCTTTCCAGACAAAGTAAAAATCATTGTTGATGACCTGCAAAATTTCAAATTGGCAGAAGAGTCTTTGAAAGTTGGCTCGTATCTAAGAATTGCCGACAATGAAAATTCCGTACTCATTGCGGTGATTGAAAATTTCCAAATTGCGGTCAGTGAGAAAGGACGGGATTATGTGATTGAGGCTTTCCCGTTAGGCATTTTAAAAAATGGGGAATTTGAGCGAGGCGGTGACTCCCTTGCGATTCCACCCAAAAAAGCTGAACCTGCCACAATCGACGACATCAAGAAAATTTACGCCGACTTTTCTGAATTATCGGAGCGTTTTTGCTTTGCCACACTAGCAACAAATGCAGAGGTTGAAGTGCCTGTAAATGGGAACAAATTTTTCAACAAACACATTGCCGTGGTTGGCTCAACAGGGTCGGGAAAATCACATACCGTGGCAAAAATTATCCAAAACGCAGTGGCTGGAAAAAATGGCGATTTCGCACTCAACAATTCCCATGTGATTATTTTTGACATTCATGCCGAATACAAGTCTGCCTTCCCTAAAGCCAATTTTATTGACGTGTCAAATCTCGCTTTGCCGTATTGGTTGCTTAACAGCGAGGAACTGGAAGAAATTTTGCTGGATACAGGCGAAAGGGATAATTACAACCAGTCTTCTGTATTTAGAAAATTAGTCACTGAAAACAAGAAGCAACATAATCCGACAGTCGCCAAAGTTTTCTATGATTCGCCGTTGTTTTTTGACCTTGAGGAAGTAAAAAATGCACTCTATAACCTAAAGTCTGAAACAAAAAATGCCAAAAATTCAGATCGCTATATGATCATTGATGAGTCTTATTCGATTAAAGAGTTATCAACAACGCCAGAATCAGGATTGTTATTGAGCGAGGCAGAAAAAATTGATCGGTATTTTAAGCAAGAGCTTCAGTTTCACCCAACCAAAAACCAAAACATTACCAAGGGAGATTATGCAGACGGCACGTTAGATAAGTTTTATGCTCGCTTTGAAGAAAAAATGAATCAAGACCGCTTGTCATTTCTCTTTGGGGATGCAGCAAAAAGCAACACCTTCGAGAAAGTATTGCAAAATTTATTGGGATACAAGCCCGATAACAATTCAAATGTATCCGTCATTGACTTAAGCGGTGTCCCGTTTGAAGTTCTCAGTATCACGGTCTCGCTTATTTCGCGTTTGGTTTTTGAGTATGGCTATTTTTATAAACGATTACGCTGTAGCCAAAATCCAGACGAGAAAACCAACAACGATGTGCCAATACTATTGGTTTATGAAGAGGCGCATAAATATGTGCCCAATAGTGAACTTACCAAATATCGCTCTTCCAAAAAATCAATTGAAAGAATCGCCAAGGAAGGGCGTAAATACGGAGTGACGCTACTACTAGCGAGCCAACGCCCATCCGAAATTTCAGAAACCATCTTTTCTCAATGCAGTAATTTTGTTGCCATGCGATTGACCAATCCCGTTGATCAGGGGTATGTGAAAAAACTCTTGCCTGATTCGCTCGGTTCGTTAATCGACAAAATGACCTCTCTTAAACAGGGAGAGGCGTTGCTCGTTGGTGAATCAATTGTATTACCGTCAATTGTCAAAATTGACCTGTGCGAGGATAAACCATCATCAAACGACATCCCATACTGGGAGTTGTGGCAAGAAAAATGGAAAGATTTGGATATTGAGGCAATTAAGGCGGAATGGCATAAGTAACCAGTACCGCCTAGAAAATTGCTTTTTAACCTAATTGGTTGCCCCAACGAGAGCCGCAGCCCCGATTAGCGCAGCGCAATCGGCCATTTCCGCCAACCACATCGCTCCGTCCCACTGCCACGACCAAGCAAAAAAATGAATGTCATTTATATATTAAGCGAAAAGCACATCGAGCAACTGCATGCGCTGTATCAAGCCGAATGGTGGACTTGCGGTCGCTCGCTTGAGCAGACCCGGCAAGGTGTTGCTGGCTCGTAGATTTGCATCGGCATCACGTCAGAGCATGATGACCTGATTGGCTTTGTACGCGTCTTGACCGACTTCACATTCAAGGCGCTGATTTTTGATGTGATTGTCACGCCAAGCCGGAGGAGACAGGGCCTAGGCAATCAACTTATCGCGCTGGTCAAAAATCACGAGTGTTTAGCCTCGGTGAAGCACTTCGAGCTGTATTGTTTGCCGGAGAGGGTGCCGTTTTATGCGCAACTGGGCTTTTCCACCCAAGTTGGGGAAATCAGGTTGATGCGGCTGGTGAATCCGTAAATCGGATTTACCCGCAGGGCCGTAGGCCCGACTAGCAGCGCGTAATCGGGCGTTACCGGCACTCCCCGTCCTGCCGGGCTACCGCTCAACCCCGCCTACGCTGCCTCCGACAACGCTTTCAAATAATCCGCAATATCCCATTCGCAGCCGCCGCAGCCGCTAAGTGCGCCCGTCCAGCGGGAGATCGCGGATAAGTCTTTGCCTTGGGCGTGCAGGTCGCGGATGCACTGGCGGCGGGTGCCGCTGCAATGGCACATCACGTCGTTGTCGCGATCGCTGGCGGCAGGGTTTGGCGGCAGTTCAGCAATCATTGCGCCACTCCCGCAGGGCAGTGAAGACGCTCAGGGCGTCGCTGGTCAGCAAACCGCGCTGGCGGCGCAGGGTGGCGATGATTTGCGGCTGATCGCAGCGCAAAAACGGGTTCGTAGCTTTTTCCAGCGCGAGGGTACAGGGCAAGGTGGGGCGGTCATCACGGGCACATTGTTGCGCGTCGGCGATGCGGGCGGTGATGCCGGCATTGTCCGGCTCGCAGCGCGCCGCGAAGGGCAAATTGAGCAGGGTGTATTCGTGCGCCGGATAGAGCAGCGTCTCGTCCGGCAGCGCCGCCAGGCGTTGCAGCGAGGTGTGCAGCGCGGCCACACTGCCCTCGAAATTGCGCCCGCAACCCGCGCCAAACAGTACGTCGCCACAGAACACATGTTGCCCGTCCAGCACGTAGGCTACGTGGTCATTCAAATGACCCGGCACCGCGAACACGACGATTTCATGCTGCAACAGGCTGAAGTGCGCCCCCTCGCCCACCGCCTCGGTGATATGTGGATTCTCGGCATGCGGCTGACCATATACCGGCACGTTGTATAATTCGCGCAGCCGGGCGATGCCGCCGATATGGTCGTAATGACGGTGCGTACACAGGATGGCAACCAGACGCAGGCCGTGCTGGTTCAAAAAATCCCGCACCGGGCCGGCTTCACCGGGATCGACCGCCACAGCAACGCGGTCATCATGCAAGATCCAGATATAGTTGTCCCGCAGCGCGGGCACAGGAGTGATGTTCAACATGGCGAGCAAGGAAAATGGCGATGGCGGATTGTAACGGAATTGCCGACAGTTTGAGTGACTGGCTGCACACGGCGCAGGGGCGCTATGTCTTAACGCGGGAGCAAGCCTATTTCGACCACACGCTCAGCCAGATTTTCGGCTTCAACGCCCTGCAAATCGGCCTGCCGCAGCAGGATTTTTTGCGCAACAGCCGCATGTCGCACCACTTTTTTGGTGCACCCACAGCCCCTGCCGCTGTACGCATGCAGGCCGAAGAGTTGCCCTTTGCCTGCACCAGCCTGGATTTGGTCGTCCTGCCGCATGTACTGGAATTCAGCGACCAGCCGCATCAGGTCTTGCGCGAAATCAGCCGGGTGTTAATTGCCGAAGGGCACCTGGTGATTAGCGGCTTCAACCCGTACAGCCTGTGGGGCCTGCACCGCAAACTACGCCGCCCACAAGGTTATCCCTGGTGCGGCAACTTTATCGCCCTGACCCGGCTCAAGGACTGGCTATCGCTGCTGGGCTTTGAAGTGGTCGGCGGACGTTTCGCCGCCTACGCCCCGCCGGTGCAAACCAGCCACTGGCTGGAGCAGCGCTTCGCCTTTATGGAAGCCGCCGGAGATCGCTGGTGGGCCATTAGCGGCGGCGTGTATATGCTGCACGCCATCAAGCGCGTACCCGGCATGCACCTGATTAAACCGGTATGGCACGAAGCCCCGCGCAGCCGCCTGCTGCCCACCGTCAATAAAATTGGCGAACCATGACAGCATAAAACGTGCCGAAAACACAAAAAAGTTTGCAAAATTTCCAGAATTCGATTATTGTGCGCGCCCTTAACGGAGAGGTGGATGAGTGGTTTAAGTCGCACGCCTGGAAAGCGTGTTCAGGGTAATACCCTGACGGGGGTTCGAATCCCCCCTTCTCCGCCAGATAACTGTTTTAAGCGTTCCTAGTAATTCCAGCAAACCCGCACCGAATAACGGTTAGCGGGTTTTTTGTTGCCTAAGCGTTCCTAGTAATTCCAGTGGAAGCCGGAAATAAAAGGGGGTATATTCGGGGGTATGCGTCAATTCGATAAATTAATACCCCTCAATATAGCTACGAGAAGAACGCCATGCCCCTGACTGATCTGGACGTAAAAAACGCCACCCCAAAAGAAAAACTCCACAAGCTGGCAGACGGCCACGGCCTGAATTTGTGGGTTTTCCCTAATGCTTCCAAGTATTGGCGCTTGAAGTATCGCCATGCCGGGAAGGAAAAAACCCTTGCCTTGGGTGTGTACCCTGAAATAAGCCTGAAGGAAGCCCGGAAGCTGGCAGGGGAGGCGCGCAAGCAACTGGCCGTTGGGATAGACCCCAGCGCCGCCAGACAAGCCGCCAAGCGCGTGGAGCGCGTGGAAAGAATCAACCCCTTTGCCACGATTGCCCGCGAGTATCACGCCACGAAATCCCCCGAATGGACAGCCGGGCACGCCAAGCAATGGCTGGTCAACATGGAACGCCATGCCTTCCCGTTGATTGGGGATTGCGGCATTGCTGACATTGAACCCATGCAGGTGCTGAAAGTGTTGCGCAACATGGAAGCCAAAGGCACGTTTGAAACCCGCGACCGCCTGAACCAGACCATAGGGGCCGTGTTTAAATACGCCATTGCCACCGGGCGGGCCAGATACAACCCGGCGGCGGATATTCGCACCGCACTGGCCACCGCCCCCAAGGCGCAAAACTTCGCCTGTATCCCCCATGAGGAACTGCCCGAATTCCTGCACCAGTTGAACCGCTACCACGAACGGGGGCACACCTCCCTGATTGCCATGACTGCACTGCGCTTGCTGATGCTGACGGCCACCCGTACCAGTGAAGTGCGCTTTGCCAAGTGGCAGGACTTTGACCTGGACAAAGGCTATTGGACGATTCCCGAAGAGCAGCAAGGGCGCAAGGGTAAGCAAGGCAAGCGCAAAGCCCACACCGTCCCGCTATCGCGTCAAGCCGTGGCCTTGCTGCGCGCATTGCATCCCCTGACCGGACACCGTGAGCAGGTATTCCCAAACCGCAACGACCCCACCAGAGTGATTACCGAAAACACCGTTTTGAAAATCATTGAGGGTATGGGCTACAAAGGCAGGATGACCGGCCACGGGTTTAGAAGTCTGGCCCGCTCCATGCTGGCCGAAATGGGCTACCGGCGCGAGGTACTGGAAGCCATGCTTTCGCACGCCATTGAAAACACCACCGAAGCCGCCTATGTGCGCACCACCTACCTGAAAGAACGCTGCGACATTATGCAGGTGTGGGCGGATCATCTGGATGCGGTAGCGGCTGGCAACATCATCCCGTTGCGACGTGAGGCGGCCTAGTTTGGAGTGCTGGAATTTTCCCCCAAAAGGGGTTTTTCGCACCTTTCCGCTACCCCCTAAAAATCCGCTACATCCGCTACAAAGTGCGAATTTTCAGCCGTTCATATCAAATCATATCAAAAAACGGTGGGACAGGTGGGACACGTGGGACAGCCTTTATCCATAAGGGTTTGCAGTGTCCCACCAGCATAAAAACAAGGTGGGACACGGTGGGACAAACTGAGTTATTCAGCCCTTCCAGCCTTCAAAATCAGCGCAATCAATACCCAACGCCGCCGCCTTGCGCACAAAGTCCGCCTGACTGGCGGGAGGTTGCCCGCGCAGGTATTTTTTGTGTTCCCGCTGTAGCCATTGCATAAGCAGGGCGTATTTGCGGATAGTCTCCCTGAAGGCATTGCGCGATGATCTGGCCTTGCCTTCGGGTGTGCGTGGCCCGGTGCTTTGTTGCCATGGTTTCCAGCGGCGAATGGCCGCCGCTTGCTTCGCCCGTCTTTCGTCTGTCCAACCGTTTGCCATGTTGTTGCCTTTCATTAGTTCGTTTGTTGTTTTTTTGCCACGCCATTGCATTTTAGTGCGCGGAAATTGCGCACCATTGGTCAGATTTCCCCCCAAAAGGCACACATAAAGCGCAGCATCATTATGATTATAAGGAGTTTTTTATTTGCGCGCCCGGTCAGATAATGCGCAGTTTTTCACCTGTTTTTTTTGCATTGGACGCTGTTTTTTTCTGTTGCGACTTTTACTAGTATCTGTTGACACGCAAAGTAGTTCTGGTATAATGAAAAGTTTAGCGCAAAAAAATTTGCGCTACCTGTGTTTGTTCGCCTAAAATTCCTTTTGGTGCTGGGGGAATCCTCCTTCCCGGTCATTTCATAAGGAAAACGCTAAATGCTCAAAGAACAACAAAACGCGCCCGCGCTTGTCCCATTCTCCCCAGTATCGCCCCCACGCCTGATCCGCCGCCCTGAAGTTGAACACCTCACTGGATTGACACGTAGTGGGATTTACGAACGCATGGCACGATCTGGCTTCCCAAAACCCGTAGAGCTGGGGGCGAATTCTTGCGCATGGGTGGAATCTGAGGTTAACCAATGGATTGCCGAACGGATTGCAGCGGGACGGCGGGACGTTGGGGGCAATTCGCCTACCCTGGACAACGGGCAGAAACGGCGCGGAAGGCCGCCCAAAGGGGGAAAGACTGGGGAGGGCGCGCAATGATGACGCTTTACTACCAGCTACGTTTTGCGCTACAGTTCGGACAGGTGCTTAGAAAACACCTCAAACAGCGGAATCCGCACCCGACAGCCCAGCGGTTTTTTTACGTCCATGGTTTCTCCTATGGGCGGGATGTGGCAAGCAATACAAGACCCGCAAGGGGAATCCTGCCAGCCTTCTGTTTGAGGTTTTCTAACGTCCCGCCCGCCCGCGTAGAAACGGGTAAAACTCAAACAGGAGTCGCAACCATGCGTAAAAATCACGCCCGTGCTTTGGCACGTCTAGCCCTTTCCCGCGTTTCCATCATCCGCGCCCGTGTTGTCGCATCCAGCCGCAAAGGGGGGCGGCAATGAGCAGCGCCTATTACGTTGCCCAGCAAGTCAACAAAGCCCGACAAGCCCAAGCCGTGCGCAACGCCCAGCACGCCCAAGCCCAACGGCAAACGCAATCCCGCTTTGATCGTTCCCGCTTGCCTAACCCGGTGGAATACTACGCCGCCCAAGGCATCGCCCTTAAAGGCCAGGGCCAATGGCGTAATGCCCTTTGTCCCTTCCACGAAGACAGCAAACCCAGCCTACGCGTGCGCATTGAAAACGGCGCATTCTGCTGTATGGCGTGCGGGGCCAAGGGCGGCGACGTGCTGGCCTTCCATATCAAACGCCACGGCCTGAGCTTCAAAGCGGCGGCGATTGCCCTTGGTGCGTGGAAAGGCGGTTCACGATGAAGCAGCCCATTAAATTACTACCCTGCCCCTTTTGCGGGCGTGCGGTGGAAGTCATGGCAGACGATAACGGCGGCTCACGCAACCATCCGCACCCGGTTTACTGGATTGAATGCCGCACGTTCATTTGCGACGGCCTAAAGACCGGCAAATTCACCAGCCAAAGCGACCTTGCCGAATACTGGAATAACCGCGCAGGGGGTACGCAATGACCCAGCCCACCCTTGAGCAAGTGAAGCACTACGCGGCGCAGCTTGCCCGCTATGCCACGATTGCCAGCGTAGATAGCAAAGCCCTGCACACCTACAAAACCCCCGAAGGTGAACCGCTTTACTGGCGCATCCGCCTGAAGTGCAGCCGCAACGGTGATAAGTTCATCCGCCCCTTTATGTGGAACGGCACGGCCTTTGAAAACAAGGAACCACCCGCCCCACCGGAAGGCAAACCGCTGTACGGTTTGGAGCGGCTGACTACACACCCCGAAGCCGTGGTGATTATCACGGAAGGCGAAATAGCGGCGGACGCATTGAACCGGCTGTTTAGCCAATTGGACATTTGGGAGAAACCCAACTTTGTGGCCCTGACCAGCGGCGGCGCACAAAGTGCGAAGGCGGCGGACTGGCAACCACTGGCCGGGCGGACTGTTTACGTTTTCCCAGATAATGACGATCCGGGGGCGCAGTATGGCCTGGACGTGGTGCAAGCCTTGCAAGGGATTGCCCATAGCGCGGCGGTGCTGGATATTGCTCCGTTGAACCTGCCCCCCAAGGGTGACGCGGTGGAATGGTTGCAGGACGGTGGAACGCTGGGCGGCCTGATGGAACGGATGAGCGCCGCCGATAATGTGGCCACACCTGACAACACGCAACCCGCCCCAGTTCCTGCACCCAACACATCCGACAGCATCGCCACACCTACCCCACCCGGCGACGGTGAAGCGTCGTTTTGCGAGTACGGCAGCGGGCGTTTCGAGCTGGCCGCGCATGGTGTGTCCTACATTGGCACAGACAAGGACGGCAACGAAGCCGCGCCGCGCTGGCTTTGTTCGCCCTTGCGTGTGGTAGCCATGACACGGGACGCCAAAAGCGGCGAATGGGGGCGGCTGCTGGAATGGTTTGATGAAGACAATGTGCGGCATCAATGGGCTATGCCCATGGAGCTACTGCAAGGCGACGGCGGCGACGTGCGGCGCGAACTGGCCCGGCTGGGGCTGTCTATTGCCCCCAGCAAGGCGGCGCGTGATTTGCTGGCCTCTTATGTGCAAGTGTGGCCGGTAGATTCGCGGGCGCGGTGTGTGGAGCGTCTGGGCTGGCATGGGGCGGTGTATGTCACCCCGGATGAATCCATCGGGCAGGATGATGAAATAGTCGTTTTCCAGAATGCGCACGCAATCGAGCCAGCCTTTGCGGTATCGGGCACGGCGGCACAATGGCGCGATTCTGTGGCAGCACTGGCGGCGGGTAATTCGCGGCTGGTGTTTGCCCTGTCCGTGGCCTTCGCCGGGGCGCTGGCTGACGTGGTGGGCGAAGATTCGGGCGGCTTTCATTTGCGCGGCGGTTCATCATCCGGCAAAAGCACGGCACTGAAGGCGGCGGCCTCCGTGTGGGGCGACCCGGCCACTTATCCCCGGCTATGGCGGGCAACTGCCAACGGTTTGGAAGGGCTGGCCTCATTGCATAACGACGGGCTGCTGATTCTGGATGAACTGAGCCAGATAGACCCAAGGGAAGCGGGCGAAGCGGCCTACCTGCTGGCAAATGGTCAAGGCAAGGCGCGTGCATCCCGTAGCGGTACGGCCCGGCAATCGGCGCGCTGGCGGCTGCTGTTTTTGTCTGCGGGTGAAGAATCCCTAACCGCCCTCATGGCGCGAGTAGGCAAGAAAGCCAACGCCGGGCAGGAAATCCGCCTTGCTGACGTTGAAGCCGACGCGGGGGCGGGCATGGGGGCATTCGAGGTGCTGCACCATCAACCCAGCCCGGCGGCGCTGGCCTTGGCCGTCAAGGATGCAGCAACCCGCTATCACGGCGCGGTGGGTGTGCAATGGCTGCGCCGGATCGTGGCAGACCGCACCACACTGGCGGATTCTACCGAGGCACGCATCCAGCAATTCGTGGCGGAATGTGTCCCCGCAAATGCGGCGGGGCAGGTGTTGCGTGTGGCAAGGCGTTTTGCCTTGGTTGCGGTAGCTGGGGAGCTGGCGACGCGCTACGGCCTGACCGGCTGGCCGGAAGGTGAAGCCCGGACAGCGGCGAAAAAATGCTTTACCGCATGGCTGGAAGCCTTCGGGGGGTGTGGCAACCGCGAAGAGCGCGCCATTCTGGAGCAAGTGCGGGCGTTCTTCGAGGCGCACGGGGCCAGCCGTTTTGAGGATATGAACGCCAAAGAGCAACGTATCCCGAACCGGGCGGGCGTTATCCGCCATACGGCGGACGGCACGCCGGAATATCTGGTTTTCCCCGAAGCCTTCAAGCGCGAAGTCTGCCAAGGCTTTGACCAAAAGGCCGCAACACAGGCACTAATGAGCGCCGGATGGATAACCCCCGGCAATGATGGGAAAGCATCGCAAAAGCCGCGCATCGCTGGCATGGGGCCGACCCGTTGCTATGTCTTTAACGGGAAAATGTGGGCGGGAGAATAGCGAATCAGACGGGGGCGGGCGGTTTGTCCCACCGTGTCCCCCCGTTTGTCCCACCGTGTCCC
This sequence comes from Gallionellaceae bacterium UBA5126, assembly GCA_002414205.1. Taxonomy (GTDB): domain Bacteria; phylum Pseudomonadota; class Gammaproteobacteria; order Burkholderiales; family Gallionellaceae; genus Gallionella. The sequence continues at coordinate 19,317 of DHYQ01000111.1, forward strand.
ACCCTGTTTTTATGGCGGTGGGACACTGCAAAGCCTTATGGATAAAGGCTGTCCCACCTGCCCCACTTGTCCCACCGAAAAAAGCAATGAAGCGCACAGAAAGGAGGTGCAGCAATCAAAACACACAGCACAAACAAAAGCGCCTGTACGGAACGCGCCAACGTCCCGAACAGGCTAACCATAAATTCACATTCAGAGGTCAATCATGGCTGACAACATTTTAGCAGCATCGGGGGCTATCGCGTCCCCCGCCCTTCACCCTTCCGCCCTGTCATTCGATTGGCGGGCCGTGGCGTCAGTCGCGCTTATCGCGGCACTTGCCATGCTCATTATTGCGTGGAAGCGCAAAGGCAACGACCAAAACGCCCATGCGTGGATTTACTACATTGGCGCGGTGTTGGGCTTGTGTGGTGGGGCGATGGGCATTTATTACGGGCTGTACAAGTCCGAGGGCTTGACCAGTGCAATCGTGGGCGCGTCTTTCGTGGTTATGGCCCTCTATCGGGCGGTGGGCATGGATACCGCCGTACACCAAGCCAAACAAGGGCAATACGGCGCGGCGGGAATCGGCGCGGTGTTGTTGTTGCTTTGCTGGCTGATTGTCTATGCGGGCGGATCGTTTGAAGGCCAAGCGGATGGCGCGGCCAAGCTACAGGATGCGGCGGCAACCTCGCCGGAGGTGCGCACCTTGGATGCTCAAATAACCTTGGCAGCCGCGAACGTGGCGAAGCTGGGGCAATTTGCCGACGCATCCGCCGCGAACGAATCAAGCCGGAAACTGGCCGACATTAACGCCCGTCTGGAATCCGCCCGCAAAGAGTTGGCAAACTGCCCGCCCGCTATCGTCACCCGTTGCGTGAATCCAAAATCCGAAGCCGTCCACGCCTTGGAAGCGGCGGCGCTTGCGGCGGGTGCGTACACAGTGGGGGCGGGTGATTTACAAGCCGCCCGCACCGTATTGGCAGACTTGGAAAGCAAACGCGCTGCGATGATTAAAGGCGGTGCGGTATCCGTTGGGAAGGTGGGCAAAGATGCTGAGTTTGTCGCATGGGCAACCGGTAAACCCGTAGAGGAAGCCAGCCGTATTCTTTGGATGGTGATTGTAGGGGTGCTGGATGTTGCCTCTACCCTTGCGCACCTGTACGCCGCCCTATCCCGCCCGCGTGAGGATTACATCATCGGGCAATGCGTGAATCAGGTTGACGTGTTGCTGCGCAATGGCTTTACACAGGCTGAAGTGTTCCACATGCTGGGCAATCGCGGCACAGTCCCGCAACTTACGGCAGTGGAGGACAGGGACGACGTAAAAAAGCAAATTGAACCGGTTGCCATGCGCCCCTTGGAACCGGTGGACTTGCGCCCAGCGGAACCGGTAGCCATGCAAACCGGCGACACTTGCCCCGATTGTGGCGATACGTTTGCAAAGACGCATCATAAGCAAGTTTATTGCCCGGCTTGCCAAGTCAAACGGCGGACATTGAAAAACGGCATGCACGCTAAACCGGCCTAATCAGCCCTTCTTACCCCCATAAAACCTATGGGGGTAGTGATAACCAAAAATGCGAGGCGCAAAATGGACAAGATTCTAAAAACTGTGGAAACCGTTGCCGTGATTTTTGCGGGTACTGCGATTGCAATAACCGCTATGTGCTTAATCACCTTCCTGATTATCACCAGATAACCAGCCCCCTACCCCCATAGATTTTATGGGGGTAGAGATACCCCACCAAATGACCATGCCCCCCGGCAAACGCTGGGGGTTTTTCGTCCTTGTCGGCTACAATACGCCATGGCTTACCCCCTAGCATCGCGGGATGCGGGGGTATATTGGGGGTATATTAAAAATCGAAAAATAAAAAATCCTTATTTAACTAGGATTTAGTGCTATTTTTCGACCGCCCCCTTCCCAGATTCATCACGATTGGCGTGCCAATCCTGAAATAAAGAGCCCGCCCAGTGCGGGCATTTTTATTGGCGAAACGTACTCGCAATTGAACGAGTTTCCTGTCTTTATGCCCCGATACTTTGGCGCGCACATTTGCCGCTTCGTGTTTTTTTACGCGATCCTGATACTGTACTGGCTCCCTGCGTGCGCTGTCGCGGCGGACACTACCCGCTTCCCGGATGGCGCCAACGCAGCTATCGCGCCCAATCAGGCGCTACGCCTCTACAGCGTCGATCATGAAGATGCGGAACCCAATCACACGCTCTTACTCACCGTCAGCGCAACGCAGGCCACGGAAAAAGTGCTGGATTTTGACCGCTATGTCGAGGTCGCCTGGTCACCCAATTCGCAGGCATTTTTTGTCACGGATTACGCCGGCAGCGATCAGGCCAATTGCTTCGTTTTTAAATTTCCACCGTTAAGCCGGATGGACGTGACTCCGCGCCTATTGCAGCTCAGCCCGGAAAAAAACCTGTTTAAAAATCATCACTTGTATATCAAGTGCACACGCTGGAAAGATGCCCGCCATGTCGAAGTGGATGTGTCTGGTTATGGCGACCAGCATCCCCGGGGATTTAAACGGCATTACATACTGGAGATTGCGCCCTAGGCAAATCGGTACATTCCGCCGCCGCCGACCGCGCCAGGTCAGCAACCTCCTCAACGCAAGCGATGCCATCCCCCCCAAACCAGTCCGCCCAGCAATCCCGCCAGCAAGACCAGCCCCCAACCCAGCGGCGCAGGCTGATTCCAGGCCCGGCGGTCAGCAGCGCGCTGTTGTGGGTCGATGCGCCAGTATTTCAGGTTGTTGTTGGCCATGACGTTGGGTTTGAGGTTGTGCAGCCAGCGGTGGTGCAGCACGAATTTTTTGGGGTGATAGCCCCATAGCCAGGGGCCGTCGTGTTGCACGATGGACACCATTTGGTCGATCAGTGCCTGCCGTTCGGCACCGTTGTCCATGTTTTTCATCTGCTCGAACAGCCGGTCGTATTCGGCGTTGCGGTAGTTGGCGGCATTTTCCCCGCTGTTGGCCACCTTGCCTTGCGGGCCGTGCAGCAGAAAGAGGAAATTTTCCGGGTCGGGGTAATCGGCATTCCAGCCGTAGTAGAAAAACTGCACGTCGCCCTTGCGCACCTTATCCTGAAAGCGGTTGTAGTCGGTGCTGCGCAGCATGAGCTGAATGTGCAGTTTGTCGAATTGCTTGCGCAGCCAGTCAAAACGCGACTTGTCGCCCGCGCCATTGGCCGTGGTGTCGAGGTTAATCACCAGCGGCTGGCCGGTTTTGCTATCCACCCCACCGGGGTAACCGGCTTCGGCCAGCAGGCGCTGCGCTTCGGCAATCGGCTTGCGCTTGGGCGCACCATTTACCCAGTCATATACCTCGTGGTTCAAGCCCGCCTCGCCGTCGCGGTAGCCAAAAATCCCCGGCGGCAACGGTGACTGCGCCACGATGCCGCGCCCGTTGGCGAAAATCGACACAAATTCCTCAAAATCCAGCGCAATGGCAATCGCCAGCCGCAGCTTGCGCGCCCGCTTGCTGTCGCCGCCCACCACGTTGTCCTGCGCATTGAAGCCAGCGTAGAACGTTGACGTTTCCACCGCCGTCAGTAGCTTGATGCCCTGCGCCTGCATGCTGTCCGACACCTGCGCTTCGCCGCCAACATTCACCTTCACGGCCTGATCGAAGCTGTCCGAGCTCAAGCCAGAGGTGTCGTAATAACCCTGCAAAAACTTGTTCCAGTACGGAATGGTTTCCTTTTCCAGCGAAAACACCACTTTGTCGATGAGCGGCAGCGGTTTGCCCGCATCGGCCAGCAGCCCGGCGGCGGCATCGCCCGCTTCGCCTTCCGCCGGGTAGCGCTCCTGCTGGTAATACGGATTGCGGCTCAACACCATGCGCTGATTGGGATTGTTTTCCGACAAATAATACGGCCCGCTGCCGATCGGCCACCAGTCCAAGGTCAAATTGCGCTCACGCATACC
>DHYQ01000042.1:0-1472 GCA_002414205.1 Gallionellaceae bacterium UBA5126
CGCATGATTTCGTCGTCGCTCAGACCGTAGGACGGTTTGACACTGATGTGCGCCTCCACGCCGCTGCGCATTTCCCGCGCCGACACACTCAGTAGCCCGTCGGCATCCACTTGGAAGGTGACGCGTATGCGCGCCGCGCCCGCCACCATGGGCGGAATGCCGCGCAACTCAAAACGGGCCAGCGAGCGGCAATCGCTGACCAACTCGCGCTCGCCCTGCACCACCTGAATGCTCATGGCGGTCTGGCCGTCCTTGTAAGTGGTGAATTCCTGCGCCCGCGCCGTGGGCAGGGTGCTGTTGCGCGGAATGATTTTTTCCACCAGCCCGCCCATGGTTTCAATGCCCAGACTGAGCGGAATCACGTCCAGCAGCAGCCAGTCATCGCCCCCCCGGTTGCCCGCCAGCACATTGGCCTGTATGGCCGCGCCCAGCGCCACCACTTTGTCCGGGTCGAGATTGGTCAGCGGCGTCTGGCGGAAAAACTCGCCCACAGCACGTTGCACCTGCGGCATGCGCGTCGCGCCGCCCACCATCACCACGCCGTTAATGTCGTCCACACTCAACTGAGCATCGCGCAAGGCGCGGCGCAGCGGTTGCAGGGTGCGCTGCACCAGGTTGCGCGAAATGCTGACGAATTCTTCTTCATTCAACACGTTATCCACCAGCGTGCCGTCGGACAGCATGGCGGTGATGCGGGTTTCGCGGTGCTCGGTCAGTTGCTCCTTGGCGGCACGGGCATGGGTCAGCAGCAAGCGGGTATCCGCCGCAGGCAGCGCCGACAAATTATTTTTTTCCAACAGCCAGCAATAAATGCGGTGGTCAAAATCATCGCCGCCCAGCGCGGAATCGCCATTGGTGGCCAGCACTTCAAACACCCCACGCGACAGGCGCAAGATGGAAATATCAAAGGTGCCGCCGCCCAAGTCATACACGGCATACACGCCTTCGCTGGCGTTATCCAGACCGTAAGCAATCGCGGCGGCGGTCGGCTCATTCAGCAAACGCAGCACGTTGACCCCGGCCAAACGGGCGGCGTCCTTGGTGGCCTGACGTTGCGCGTCGTCGAAATAGGCCGGGACGGTAATCACCGCGCCCACCAGCTCGCCGCCCAAGGAGGCTTCGGCCAAGTTACGCAGTACTTTGAGAATTTCCGCCGACACTTCCACCGGACTTTTTACCCCGGCCACGGTGCGCAGTTGCAACATGCCGCCCTGCGCGCCATCCACGAAACGGTAGGGGAAGCGACTGACATCCCCCATATCGCGCAGGCCGCGTCCCATAAAGCGTTTCACCGACACGATGGTATTGACCGGATCGACGCTCTGCTGCGCCTGTGCGGCCTCGCCAACGACCACCGGCCCATCCGGCAAGTAGCGCACCACCGACGGCTGCATGGTGCGACCATGTTCATCATTCAGCACCACACTGATGCCATTGCGCACCGTCGCCACCAGCGAGTTGGTCGTGCCCAG
>DHYQ01000042.1:1552-3016 GCA_002414205.1 Gallionellaceae bacterium UBA5126
GCCAGCCGATGCTGATGCGGTGCGGTACTTAAGCCAGGTTCGGAAATTTGGAGGAGTGCCATGATTTAGTCGTTAGTTTTTAGTCGTTAGTCATTAGTTGAAAGCCACTAGCCGCTAAAACTAACGACTAGGCGCTAACGACTAACGGCTGTCTATGTCGTCATAAGCCGACTGGATGTCCTCATCCAGCTTTTCCATAAAGCGCAGTTTGCGTACCAGTCCGGCGGCTTGGAGGTAATCCGGTACATCATCCAGACAGCCGCCAAGTTGTTGCTGCATGGCGGCAATGTCTTGGCGCACGTCGCTGGCCAGTTGATCCAGCACTTCCAGCTCACCGTGATGCCGCGCCTCAGCCACGGCTTCGCGCCGCTCCATCTGCGCCATGAGAAAATCCATGGGCATGACCGTATTGGTTTCTTCCTGAGTATCCACCCCATGTAGTTGCAACAGGTAGCGCGCGCGACGCAACGGGCTGCGCAGGGTTTGGTAGGCTTCGTTCACCCAACTGGCTTGCTGGACTGCCACGCGCTGCTCGGCAGCGGACAAATGAGCGACTTTATCGGGATGCACTTGGGCTTGCCAGTGGCGGTAATCCTGCTCTAACTGGCGCAAATCCAGCCGGAAAGCCAATGGCAGACCAAACAAGGCAAAGTGGTTTTGCTGGGAATCAAAATGCACAGACATTGCGCGTCAAACCTGGAAACTTTCCCCACAACCGCATTCGTTCTTGACGTTGGGGTTGTTGAACTTGAAGCCTTCATTCAAGCCTTCGCGCTGAAAATCCAGCTCCATACCGTCGATGTAAGGCAGGCTCTTGCTATCCACCAGCACCAGCACGCCCAGGGTCTCGAATTGCACATCGTCCTCATTCGCTACATCGGCAAATTCCAGCTTGTAAGCCATGCCGGAGCAGCCGCTGGTGCGTACACCAAGGCGCAAGCCTATGCCCTTGCCGCGCTTGATGAGGAAATTTTTGACATGCTTGGCCGCTGTTTCAGTCATGGTGATTGCCATGCGTATTCTCCCAGTGTGATAAACAGGACAGGCCGGTAAAGCCCGACCTGTCTCGTGTGCGATTGTATCAGCAATCGCTTAATGACTACCCTTGCACGCGGGTGTTTCCACTTGACCGCCCTGCTTGGCGCGGTAATCGGCCACCGCCGCTTTGATCGCATCTTCAGCCAGAATCGAGCAGTGAATTTTCACCGGAGGCAGCGCCAGTTCTTCGGCGATTTGGGTGTTCTTGATGTCCAGCGCCTGCTCCACCGTCTTGCCCTTTACCCACTCCGTCACCAAAGAACTGGAAGCAATCGCCGAGCCGCAGCCGTAGGTCTTGAACTTGGCATCTTCAATCACCCCGTCTTTACCGACCTTGATTTGCAACTTCATCACGTCACCGCAGGCGGGTGCGCCGACCATACCGGTACCCAGCCCTGCTTCGTCTTTACCAAATGAACCCACATT
>DHYQ01000042.1:3070-3530 GCA_002414205.1 Gallionellaceae bacterium UBA5126
GGGTGAAGGGTGAAGGGTGAAGGGTAAAACCAGCAAACCAATGCCATCCTACCCTTCTCCCTTCTCCCTTCTCCCTTCACTGCCGTTAGTGTGCCGCCCACTGCACGCTGTTCAGGTCAATCCCGTCCTGATACATCTCCCACAGCGGGGAGAGTTCGCGCAGTTTGCCGATTTTGTTTTTCAACAGTTCCACCACGTAATCCACCTCTTCCTCGGTGGTGAAGCGACCGACGCTGAAGCGGATGGAGCTGTGTGCCAACTCGTCACTCATGCCCAGCGCACGCAGCACGTAGGAAGGCTCCAAACTCGCCGAGGTACAGGCCGAGCCACTGGAGACCGCCACGTCCTTGATTGCCATCATCAGCGATTCGCCTTCGACGAAGTTGAAGCTCATATTGAGGTTATGCGGCACGCGCTGGGTCAAATCGCCATTCACATGCACTTGCTCCATACTTTGCAA
>DHYQ01000011.1:0-1736 GCA_002414205.1 Gallionellaceae bacterium UBA5126
GCCAATGGCGACACCTTGGCCAGCCAACTGGACTACGTGCCGTTGCCGGATGCGGTGGTCAAGCTGATCCGCGCTTCCTGGACACAAGTCAAGGATCCCGCCGGTAAGGCGATGTGGAAGTGATGAGGTGAGCGGAAGATGATTCTTCCGTCATCTGGAGGGGGCGGGTAACACAATTACCCGCCCCTGTTTTGTGAGTGGAATTCGGACGGACGGGGCTATAATTGCGCGCTTTTTGCGTAGGTCGTCCAAATTTTATTTTCGTGAGTGATCATGAGTCTTTTTTCTCTGGAAGCACGCCTGCAACGGCAGGCGATACTGGATGTGGTATTTCGCGGTACCACACGCATCGCGGCCTTTTTTGTGCTGTTGTTGCTGCTCGGTATCATCGGTTCTTTGGTGCTGGGCAGTCTGCCCGCCATCAAAGCCTTCGGCTTGGGTTTTCTGCATAGCGCCGAATGGGATCCGGTGAATGAAAAATTCGGTGCCTGGGTGCCTATCGTCGGTACCTTGGTGACGTCCGGCATCGCACTGCTGATCGCCATTCCGGTCAGTTTCGGCATTGCGTTGTTCCTGACCGAATTGTCGCCGCGTGTGTTGCGTCGCCCGCTGGGGGTGGCGATTGAATTGCTGGCCGGGATTCCTAGCATCATTTACGGCATGTGGGGCTTGTTCGTATTTGCGCCGCTGTTCGCCGACACCGTGGAGCCTTGGTTGACCGAGCACATTGGCACTTGGCCCTATATCGGCGAATTCTTTGTCGGCCCGCCGATGGGCATTGGCATTTTTACCGCCAGCCTGATTTTGTCGATTATGGTCATTCCCTTTATCAGCTCGGTGATGCGCGACGTGTTTGACGTGGTGCCCACCCTGCTCAAGGAATCGGCCTACGGTCTGGGCGCGACCACTTGGGAAGTGATGTGGAAAGTCGTGCTGCCTTACACCAAGGTCGGTGTGGTCGGCGGCATCATGCTGGGACTGGGGCGTGCGTTGGGCGAAACCATGGCGGTCACCTTCGTCATCGGCAACGCCCACGAACTGAGCAAATCCCTGCTCATGCCCGGCAACAGCATTTCCTCCGCGCTGGCCAATGAATTCACCGAAGCGGTGGGCGATCTCTACACCGCCTCGCTGGTGGAACTGGGCCTGATTCTGTTCTTCATTACTTTTGTCGTGCTTTCCATTGCCCGCTACATGCTGTACCGGCTGGGCAAACGTGAAGGCCAAGCGAGCTAATCATGCTAGATCTCTACACACGACGTCGCATCGTCAACGCCCTCGGCCTGTTCGTGTCCGTGCTGGCCATGTCCTTCGGCCTGTTCTGGCTGTGCTGGATTTTGTGGACGCTGGTGGAACACGGCTTGCCCGCGCTGAAACCCATCGTCTTTGAGCAAATGACCCCGCCACCCGGCAGCGATGGAGGCTTGTTGAACGCCATTGCCGGTAGCCTGATGATGACCGTGTTCGGCACGCTGATTGGCACGCCCATCGGCATTCTGGCCGGTACCTATCTGGCGGAATTCGGCCAGCGTGGCTGGATGGCCCCCATCACCCGCTTCATCAACGACGTGTTGCTGTCTGCGCCTTCCATCGTGATTGGCCTGTTCGTGTACGAAGTGTATGTGGTGCGCGTCAAGCACTTTTCCGGTTGGGCCGGGGCGTTTGCCCTGTCGATTCTGGTGATTCCCATCGTGATTCGTACCACCGAAAACATGCTGCGTCTGGTGCCCAGCACC
>DHYQ01000011.1:1930-3875 GCA_002414205.1 Gallionellaceae bacterium UBA5126
CAATCTGGATCAACCCATGGCCAACCTGCCAGTGGTGATTTTCCAGTTTGCCATGAGCCCATATGAAGACTGGCAGAAACTGGCCTGGGCCGGTGCCCTGCTGATTACCCTGAGTGTGTTAACCCTGAACATCCTGGCGCGCGTGCTGTTCCGTCAGAATGCCTCATCCCATTAAGGTCGTCCCATGAACACTGCTGTGACTACGCCCAAAGTTGTCGTCAACAACCTGAACTTCTTTTACGGCAACTACCGTGCCCTGAAAGACATTAACCTCAATATCGCGGAAAAAATGGTGACCGCCTTCATCGGCCCCTCCGGCTGTGGCAAGTCCACCCTGCTGCGTACCTTCAACCGCATGTACCAGCTCTACCCCAAACAACGTGCCAGTGGCGAAATCATCCTGGACGGGGCCAACATCCTGGACAACAAACAGGACTTGAACATGCTGCGCGCCAAGGTCGGCATGGTGTTCCAGAAACCCACGCCGTTCCCCATGTCGATTTACGACAACATCGCCTTTGGCGTAAAGCTGTACGAAAAACTGTCGCGCCACGAAATGGACGACCGCGTGGAATGGGCGCTGAAAAAAGCCGCGCTGTGGACAGAAGTGAAAGACAAGCTGAAACAAAGCGGCACCGGCCTGTCCGGCGGCCAGCAACAACGTTTGTGCATCGCCCGCGCCATCGCCGTCAAACCCGAAGTGCTGCTGCTGGACGAACCCACCTCCGCGCTGGATCCCATCTCCACCGCCCACATCGAAAAGCTGATTGACGAGCTGAAAGAAGACTTCACCATCGTCATCGTGACCCACAACATGCAGCAAGCCGCCCGTGTCTCCGACTACACCGCCTACATGTACATGGGCGACCTGATCGAATTCGGCGAAACCAGCCAGATGTTCACCAACCCCAAACGCAAGGAAACCGAAGACTACATCACCGGGCGGTTTGGCTAACCCGTTGCGGGTTAAAGGTCAAAATCGAAAAGCGCACCAGTGAGTGCGCTTTTTTTGCGTAGCCCGCCATGCAGCGCAGCGGAATGCGGGATTTTCCCATGCGACACGCTGTTCCTGGATTTCGCTGCGCTGCATCCGGGCTACGGATGCGGTTTTTTAACCCTCACCCCACTTTCCCCCTACAATACCGCCCCCTCAACCGTCACAAGGATTCAGCATGAAGCGTTTGGAAAATTTCGTCGGCAATACGCCGCTGGTGCGTTTGCAGCGCATTCCCGGCAACAGCAGCAACCTTTTGCTGGCGAAGCTGGAGGGGAATAATCCGGCGGGGTCGGTGAAGGATAGGCCGGCGTTTTCGATGATTTCGCGGGCCGAGGCGCGGGGTGACATCAAGCCGGGCGATACGCTGATTGAGGCCACCAGCGGTAATACCGGCATTGCGCTGGCGATGGTGGCGGCGATGCGCGGCTACAAAATCATTCTGGTGATGCCGGAAAATCAGAGCGCGGAGCGTTGCCAGACCATGCGCGTGTATGGCGCGGAGCTGGTGCTGACGGCGAAGGAGGGCAGTATGGAGCTGGCGCGGGACACGGCGGAAAAGCTGCGCGACGCGGGGCGCGGCATCATCCTCGACCAGTTCGCCAATCCCGATAATCCGCTGGCGCATTACGAAGGCACCGCCCCGGAAATCTGGCGCGATACCGGCGGCAAGCTGACCCACTTCGTCAGCAGCATGGGCACCACCGGCACGATTATGGGCTGCTCGCGCTTTTTCAAGGAGCAGAATCCGGCCATTCAAATCATCGGCGTGCAGCCGGAGCCGGGCGCGCAAATCCCCGGCATCCGCAAATGGGAGCCAGCCTATTTGCCGAAGATTTACAGCGGCGACAATGTGGATGAATTGCGCTACGTGAGCCAAGCGGCGGCGGAAACGATGAGCCGCCGTCTGGCGCAGGAGGAGGGGATTTTCTGCGGCATTTCTTCCGGCGG
>DHYQ01000011.1:3986-10469 GCA_002414205.1 Gallionellaceae bacterium UBA5126
TGCGATCGTGGGGATCGCTATCTTTCCACCGGGGTGTTTGCTTGAAAACCTGCGCAAAGTCTTTGCACAGGTTGTGAGGAAACTCTGATTGCTTCCGCCGTTCGTGGTGAGCTTGTCGAACCATGAACGGCGGAATACATCCATCAAAGCATGACGCAAAGTGCCCTTCGACAAGCTCAGGGCGAACGGATTAAAGCAACGGGCGCTTAATCGGCGCGGGTCAGGGTGACTTCGGCCACCAGATCCCCGCTCTTGATAATGGTGCGTTCCAGGAAAGCCTCTTCCTTGTCCACAGCGGAGTGAATCGGCAGGGTCACTTTGCCTTCTTTTAGCAGGCTGCCGAAATTGGCGACGACCGACACACCGATGGTGCTGACGATTTCGGCGCTGCTTTTGCGCACGCCCGCCATCAAGTCCTTTTCAAAGGCTTCCAGACGATTCTGAATCAGTTTGCTGACCAGGCCGTTGCCCAGCACGTCGCCGTACAGGCTGCCCAAGGCCATCCCGGCAGCTTTTTCCAGCGCCTGTTCCAGCAGTTGATCAAACAGGCGGTTGCCGTAATAAATTGAAAATGTCATCACCAACCCCGCATCCGGCGCGGCATCCAGTTCCACGCCGTGTACGCTGGCGCGCTGGGTATTCTGGAAGGTGTCGTATTGCTGCCCATTGGCAATATCGGCCACAAACAGTTTGTGCTCGGTCATCACGTCGGGATGCGCGGCGGAAACGCTGCCCAAGGTGAGATAACATTCTGAAGCTGCGCCGACATGCGGCAGGGTGTTGGGACTGCCGGAATTGACAATTTTCAGGCTGATGTTGAATTTGGCCATGGTGTACTCTCCTCTTGCGTCGTATTGTAGGTAAAAAAGAACCGCGTTTGCGGCGGACAAATTCTACTGGCAAAGCCTTATGCTGTGGGCGATACGGCATCATTTGTACAGAATATAAGCAAATGCTGAATCTCAGGATGGCGACAGTTGTGTCGATAGGCTGGAAATTCGGCAAGGGGGCACGCTACAATGCCACGCTGTTTTATCGGATGAGCTGGAGCCTGTTCGGGCTCAACAACAATAACGACTTTTTCAGGAGATCCAAAATGACAAATGTAGCGCGTAACATCGACCTTGAAAGCGCCGCTTCGCGGCCAATTCAGGCGCAAGCGGACAGTAGTGACGAAGTGACTGGATTGAACTTTCGCACGGCACTGGATGCACATCTGGTGTGGAAATTGCACCTGATGCGCATCATCGAGGGGGAAAGTGACGATCCGCTGGAACCAAGTACGGCTTGCCGTGATGATCTGTGTATTTTGGGGCGGTGGTTATACGGCCCCGGATTAGAGCGCTTTGCGCACCACCAGCGTTTTCAGCAGGTGATTCAGGCACATGCCCATTTTCATCGTTGTGCCGGCCAGGTGCTGGAGATGGCGCGTGCCGGTAAAAAGCAGGAAGCGGTACTGGAAATTTCAGAAGGTGCGTTTGCCCGTGCGTCGCTGGAAATTTCCCGCCATCTGATCCGCCTGTGGCACGACTTGGGCGTGCATCACAAATAATCTCGGCAAACCTTCGCTCACGCGCTGGCGATAAACTCCAGCGCGTTGTCATCTGGGTCACGGCAAAACAAGGCGCGGCGACCGGATTGGCTAAGGGTGTAAGCAATCCCGGCCCCCTGCAATTTGGCGATCAACGCGTCCAAATCCATCACCGTAAAGGCTACATGCCGATCGCGTCCGCCATGTGCCGGGCGGGTCAGCCCCCCCTCCACATTGGGCAATAACATCAAATGCAATTGTTGCCCGCCCGCGAGATCGTACCAAATGCCATCAAAACTCATGGCCGGGCGATTCGGATCCGGTGGTAAACCCAGTAAATCCTGATAAAAGGCCCGTGAACGGGTCAAGTTGCCGCTGATAAAGGTGACGTGGTGTAGGGCGAGGGTCATGGTGGGCAGTGTTGTTGACAGAGCGCGTGGTTTATTGGGTTGGAATGCTCAAGTGTTCGCCGCATTGCGGGCGACCAGCGGGCGTGCCTTGGGACAGTAGTTGTTTCAAATCCGGGTTGGCGGGAATATCACGCGGCAGGTTCATGTAGATGTCCACCAACTCGCCCGCTTTGGTGCAGATGATTTTCATGCGGGTGTGGGCATCCTTGCCCAGACTTTGATCTACCACCTGAATAAAGTCGCTGGTTTTGACGCTGCCGCCCTGATGCTTTTGCATAAAGACCGCGATGCCGGAATCGTTGAATTGATGGGTCAGCTTGATGGCCAGGCTGAAATAGCCATTGGCGTCCCAATGCACCTGGCAGGTGCCATGCTTGTACCACTCGTGGCGTTGCAGACAAGAGCCTGCGGCTGCGCTCGGCATCACCTGGCCCAGTTTGGCAAATACCTCCTTGGAAACGTTCGGCTCCTGATAAGCGCAGAAATTTTCCGCCTTGGATCCGCCGCAAAAACCATAGTTGGTGCCGCAACTGGTCTTGTTCGGCCACAAGCCATGCAGGGTAAAGTGCTTGGCCGACCAAGCTTTGCTGTTGTCTTGGGAGCATTCCGGTTTCTGCGCATGGGTTTCGCAAAACGCCGCCTGCCAACTCACCGCAAACACATAGCTATCCGCTTGGCCCGCTGTGCTGCAAGTCGCACCCTGAGTCGATTTGCCGCTGGTTTGCGGGCTGAAACGACCGCACTCGCCGTTGACCCAGCGCAATTCCGACGTGGGCGCACCCTGAACCAGCATGCGTAACCAACTCGGCTGCGCCGCCGCGCCCAAAATCTCCTTGACCGCATACACCTCGCCGGGCTGCAACCTCACCTGTCCGGGATTGGTCTCCTTGTTCTTGGAAACATACGCCGGGCAAGACTGGCTGGCGATAAACGTCCCTTGGTCCGCCCAGATGGGTAGGCTTACGCCGAACAGCAGGACGTGAGCCGCGAAAAAAATGGCCCGGCCTAAACGAAAAACAGAGACTGACATGATGGCGATGGAAAAAATCAGATAGATGCGCACGGCGTCTGCCGCACACGAAGGGTGCGATTGTATTGAAATTTGAAGTGTTTTGCTGCAAGAAGCGTATTCGGATGGTGTGTCGCTTGGTGACGAGCCGATATTGGCACACGCGTGGAGGTGGGCCAACATTACCTTTGGGTGTGCAAGGGCAAGATTTTTACGCCAGCCCAGAGACGCTTTCTCGCAGATTTGCCCGCGCTGCCTGCTCATAACGTTCCCGAAACCAAACTGTGTGATAAATCACCGGACGATCCAGAAAACCTTGCAATACGCCCCGGCGCTGGGTTTGGTAGTGCACCTCATCCACCCAGGCGTATTCGCGCCGGACTTGCGCGGCATACTCGGCAAAACGGGCGGGGGCAGCACCCAGAATCGCTAGGTCGATGTCCAGCAATAGTTGCGCATCCGGCTCCGTCGGGGCCTCGCAGTGACGGGTTGCCAGAATGAGCGCCTGCACCCGCCCGGCTTGTTCGGCACTGGCCCCGTGACTAAGCAACGCCGCCCGCGCCCACTCTGCACTGCGTGCCTCATTATCCCCGGCACGCGGATCGTAAACCGCATCATGGAACCACAACGCCAGCGCCACCTCGCCGGGACGCTGCGCCAGCGCCAGCACCGCCGCAAAATGTGCCAGACACTCCTGCAAATGCTGCCGGGTATGGTAATGCCGCTGCGGCTCGGCATAAGCCGCCAACAAGCGCAGGCGCAGCTCTTCCGGTGCAGCTAGATCTAAGTCGTGCCAAGTGCGCAGCCAGGAGTGTTGGAGGAAGGGCATGATGACTGGGTAGATGATCGGTAGGTGCGATTAGCGCAGCGTAATCGCACACTCGTCAACCATCGCCCGCTACCTCCGCCTGAATATCCCCGCACCAATCCGACGGATATATTCCTTTTGCCACTTCACGGTGAAACGCTGAATACGGCCAATCGACCACCCGTTGAACATGCCCGTGTTTGAGCGGATTGACATGCACATAATCCATATGCCGCTGGTAATCCAATTCATCGCGGATGAAATGTTCCCAATAATGCTTTTGCCAAATACCTCGTTCACCATTTTGCAGGCGTGTCTTGGAGCGGAATTCAGTCTTTGGAAGGGCTCTGGAAAAGCCATTTTTGATTAAACGCCAGCGTGTGCTGAAATCGGCATCGTCGGCTGGCAAAGTCCAAATGCAATGCAGGTGATCTGGTAGCACCACCCAAGCATCAATCTGGAAGGGGTATTTTCGTCGCACCTTGCGTACCACTTCCCGCAACAGGTCAATGTGACGCGTGAGCAGATCATTGTGCTGTCGCTGCAACAGATTGACCGTGAAAAACCACGTTCCGCCGGGCACATAAACGCGTTTGTAGTTGGACATTGTGGGCTGATTTGCGTTGGTTGGTTTGCAGGAGTTTGTGCGATTACGCTACGCTAATCGCACCTACAGCGTCGGCAGGGGATTATAGACTTTGCACGGAATCTTCGGAAAAACCAAACGCCCCATTCGGGGCGTTTGTGTTGGTCAGTTTCAAGGGTAGGGCGCGACAACCCTTCCCCCTTCTCTCTTCACCCTTCCTTAACCGCGCATTTCCAACATCAATTGGTTAATGCGTTTCACGAAGCTGGCGGGGTCATCCAGTTGTCCGCCTTCGGCCAGCAGGGCTTGGTCGAAGAGGACGGCGGCCCAGTTGTCGAAGTGGGTTTCTTCGGTTTTCAGGCGTTGTACCACGGGGTGATCGGGGTTGATTTCCAGAATGGGCACGCTGGCGGGGGCTTTTTGACCGGCGGCTTTCAGCATCCGCGCCATGTTGCCGCTGATGTCGTGCTCGTCGGCCACCAGGCAGGCGGGGGAGTCGGTCAGGCGGTGGGTGATGCGCACGTCCTTGATGCGCTCGCCCAGGCTGGTCTTGATTTTGTCCAGCAAGTCCTTGTAGTCGTCGGCTTGTTTGGCTTGGGCTTCTTTTTCCGCTTCATCTTCCAGTTTGCCCAAGTCCAGGCCGCCCTTGGCGACGGAGACCAGTTTTTTGTCGCCAAAGGTGCTGACGGAGTTGACCACCCATTCATCCACGCGGGCGGACAGCAGCAGCACTTCGATGCCTTTTTTGCGGAACACTTCCAGGTGTGGGCTGTTCTTGGCGGCGTTGAAGCTGTCGGCGGTGATGTAGTAGATGTCTTCCTGGCCGTCCTTCATGCGGGCGATGTAGTCGGCCAGCGACACGGTTTCGGCCTCGGTGTCGGCGTGGGTGGAGGCGAAGCGCAGCAGCCCGGCGATTTTTTCCTGATTGCTGAAGTCTTCGCCGGTGCCTTCTTTCAGTACCGCGCCGAATTCGCCCCAGAACTGGGCGTATTTGTCGGGGTCATTTTTGGCCAGGTCTTCCAAGAGGCCCAGCACCTTGTTGGTACAGCCTTTGCGAATGGCTTCGATGTCCTTGGATTCCTGCAAAATCTCGCGTGACACGTTCAGCGGCAAATCGGCGGAATCCACCACCCCGCGCACGAAGCGCAAATACATGGGCAGCAGTTGCTCGGCGTCGTCCATGATGAACACGCGGCGCACGTACAGCTTCACGCCGTGGCGGGCGTTGCGATCCCACATATCGAACGGCGCTTTGGCAGGCAGGTACAGCAACTGGGTGTATTCCTGACGGCCTTCCACGCGGGCATGGCTCCAGGCCAGCGGGTCTTGGTAGTCGTGGCCGACGTGCTGGTAGAAGGATTTGTATTCGTCTTCGCTGATGTCGTTTTTGCTGCGCGCCCACAAGGCGGACGCCTGATTGACGGTTTCTTCTTCGTCGGTGATGACTTCCGCGCCGTCTTTCCATTCTTCCTTCAACATCACAATCGGTTGCACGATGTGGTCGGAATACTTGCGGATGATGCTGCGCAGCTTGAAGCCCGCCAGCAAATCGTCCTGATCGGCGCGCAGGTGCAGGGTGATTTCCGTGCCGCGTTGGGCTTTTTCCACCATTTCGATGCTGAATTCACCGCCGCCGTCAGATTCCCAGCGCACGCCTTGATCGGTTTTTTCGCCAGCGCGGCGTGTCACCACGGTCACTTTGTCGGCGACGATAAAGGCGGAGTAGAAGCCCACGCCGAATTGGCCGATCAAATTGGCGTCCTTTTGCTGGTCGCCAGACAGTTTGCTGAAAAATTCGCGGGTGCCGGATTTGGCAATCGTGCCCAGGTTGTTAATCACCTCGTCGCGGTTCATGCCGATGCCGTTGTCGGCAATGGTCAAGGTGCGGGCGGTCTTGTCGTAGCCGATGCGAATCTGCAAATCGGAGTCGTTTTCAAACAGCGCGTCGTTGTGCAGGGCTTCAAAACGCAGCTTGTCGCAGGCGTCGGAAGCATTGGAAACCAGCTCGCGCAAAAAAATCTCGCGGTTGGAATACAGCGAGTGAATCATCAGGTGCAGCAGTTGTTTGACTTCGGTTTGAAAACCCAGGGTTTCAGCGCTCATCGTTATCCTCTTTGGAAATGGTTAAACAATGCGCTG
>DHYQ01000011.1:10819-20166 GCA_002414205.1 Gallionellaceae bacterium UBA5126
CCCAGGGTAAAGGGATTGGCGATGGCGGAGTAATGTGGATCGTGCAGTTTGCGATAGGTGGGCGAGGCGATGACTTGTAGCAAGCGGCGCTGTAATTCGGGTGACGGGATCAAAATGCCCGCCTCCAGGCTGTATACCCCGGAAAAGAAATCCACCGGAAAATCCTGTACCAGCGAACTGGTGTCGGGTTGGCGATCACTTTGG
Source organism: Gallionellaceae bacterium UBA5126 (assembly GCA_002414205.1). Lineage (GTDB taxonomy): Bacteria > Pseudomonadota > Gammaproteobacteria > Burkholderiales > Gallionellaceae > Gallionella. Next base: position 11,024 of record DHYQ01000011.1, read on the forward strand.
TACAGGTTGTAGACCGCATAGCCGGGGACTTTGCGTTGGTCAGACAAGGTGATTTGCGAGTACACCACGAAGGAGACGTGGGTGTAGTGCATGCCCTCCGGCATCTCGGATTGCGGGCGGCCAACCCGTGCCAGGAGCGCCACCTGTGTGTCCTGGTTGGCTAGGGTTTGCTCTACTTGTTTGGAAAATTGCGCAATGGCACTGGCGGGAAAGTGCGACTGACCACCCGCCAGACTGGTGCCGGCTTCAACGGGCAGGGTGAGCCACAGGCAAAGGATGAGCAGGGGAAGCCAGCGCACGTGGTCTCCTTAGCGCGCGGGTTGCAGCGCGAGATCCGGGGATTGTAGTGGCTGGCTGCGGCTATCTGGCGTGGGATTGCCCGCTGGGGCCGGGGTGATGGTAATGACTTCCTGACTGATGGGGAGGGGGGTGCCCACCGGAGCTGCCGCTGGACGGGAAACTGCCTGCCCGGAAGCATTGACCGAGGCCCCAGCGGCAGAAATGCCGCCCACCGCCACCGAGCCCGCAATGGCGACGGGGGCCACGGAAACGCCCACCGCAGCGCGTCCCGATGCGCCCAAGGTTCGTCCTACGCTGGTTTGTGCACTGGCATTGGAGAAGCCGCCAAAGGTGGTGCGATGCACAGGAATGTTGTCGTCCTCCGCGTGACTAAAGGGGGGGGCGAGCAGCAATAAGGTAAACAAGGTAAAGGCACGACGCATGATGACCTCCTATGAGTAGGGTGGTGCGCATTGTAGCCAGTTTTGTCGTGTGCGGAAAAACAAAAAAGGACGGTCGCCCGTCCTTTTTTTACCAGATGCGGATGAAAACTTAGTTTTCGCCCAGCACGGACACGGTGATGTCCACGGTCACGTCAGTGTGCAACACGATGCTCACGGCGTAGTCGCCGATTTGCTTCAGGTGGCTAACACCCAGACGCACTTGGCTCTTGTGTACTTCAAAGCCTTGTGCAGTCAGGGCAGCGGCCACGTCGCCATTGCTCACGGAGCCGAACAAACGACCATCCACACCGGCCTTTTGGGCGATTTGTACGGTCAAACCAGCCAGCTTTTCGCCACGGGCTTGTGCGTCAGCCAACTTGGCTTGGTCAGCGGCTTCCAGTTCAGCACGGCGGGCGCTGAATTCAGCGATGCTGGCTTCAGTGGCGCGCTTGGCCTTGCCTTGAGGAATCAAGAAGTTACGGGCAAATCCGTTCTTCACGTTCACGATGTCGCCAAACTTGCCCAGATTGACTACTTTTTCCATCAAAATAACTTGCATGACGTTTGCTCCTTAGTGCAGATCGGTGTAAGGCAGCAAGGCCAGGAAACGGGCGCGCTTCACGGCAGTGCTCAGTTGACGTTGGTAACGTGCCTTGGTGCCGGTGATACGGGCAGGGATCAGCTTGCCGTTTTCGGTGATGAATTCCTTCAGGATGTTCACATCCTTGTAATCCACTTCGGCGATCTTGTCGGCGGTGAAGCGGCAGAACTTGCGGCGTTTGAACAGGTTGTTGCGAGAAGAACGTTTGTTCTTGTCGTCTTTTTTCTTGTCGGTAGGACGAGCCATGAGATTACCTCTTTAGCAAATGTGTGGATCAGGCAGCGGCGGCGGCAGTTTCAGCAGGCACCGAGCGGGACTTTTCTTCCTTCATCATGGCGGAAGGTTCAGTCACGGCACTGGTGGTCTTGACGGTCAGATGACGCAGTACGGCGTCATTGAAGCGGAAAGCGTGTTCCAGTTCGTCCAGGGTTTCCTGATCACATTCGATGTTCATCAGCACGTAGTGTGCCTTGTGGATTTTCTGGATAGGGTAAGCCAGTTGACGACGGCCCCAGTCTTCCAGACGGTGAATTTGACCATTGTGGCCAGTCACCATAGTGCGATAACGCTCGATCATGGCGGGCACTTGCTCGCTCTGGTCGGGATGCACGATAAAAACGATTTCGTAATGACGCATCATTGCTCCTTGTGGTTATGAAGCTCCCCGCCATGCGTAGCGGTGGAGCAAGGCGCAAGCCAAACCATTCAGCTTGCGGGGGCGCGGATTATAGCCAAAAAGCGCCGGGCGTCAAGATTTGTGCGGAATTTTCCCGACAAGTGCCGTTGGGGACATTTTTAGCGACCATCGCAGACGCTGGCAGCGCGGATTTTCCCGCCGGGCACGGCAGGGGGAAAGGGGCGGCGTAGTATAATCCACCCGTTTTTTTACCCCACAATCAGGAGTTCACCATGAAAATCGGCACCCCCCTCAGCCCTTCCGCCACTCGCGTCATGCTGCTCGGCAGCGGTGAACTGGGCAAGGAAGTTCTTATTGCCCTGCAACGTTTCGGCGTGGAAACCATTGCCGTGGATCGCTACCCCAATGCCCCCGGTCATCAAGTGGCGCATCAGGCGCATGTGATTAACATGGCGGACGGTGCGCAACTGCGTGCGCTGATTGAAGAGGTCAAGCCGCACTTTATCGTGCCGGAAATCGAGGCCATTGCCACCGACATGCTGGCGGAAATCGAGCGCGACGGGCTGGCGACGGTGATTCCCACCGCCCGTGCCACGCAACTGACCATGAACCGCGAAGGCATTCGCCGTCTGGCGGCTGAAACGCTGGGTCTGCCCACGTCGCCTTATCGCTTCGCCAGCAGTCTGGACGAAATGCGCGCCGCGATTGCTGAAATCGGCTATCCCTGCATCATCAAGCCGGTGATGTCGTCCTCCGGCAAGGGGCAGTCCAAGGTGGATGGCCCGGACGAAGTGGATGCCGCCTGGGACTACGCCGCCAGCGGTGGCCGCGTCAATCAGGGTCGGGTGATTGTGGAGGGCATGATTCATTTTGACTACGAAATTACCCTGCTGACCGTGCGCGCCAAGGGCGCGGATGGTCGTATCGCCACGCATTTCTGTGCGCCGATTGGGCATGTGCAGGTCAAGGGCGATTACGTGGAAAGTTGGCAGCCGCAAGCCATGAGCGAGTTGGCGCTGCAACGTGCGCGCGATATTGCAGGCAAGGTGACGGCAGATTTGGGCGGCGTCGGCCTGTTTGGCGTGGAATTGTTCGTCAAGGGCGACGACGTGTGGTTCAGCGAAGTCAGCCCGCGTCCGCATGACACTGGCATGGTGACCATGGCCACCATGCGCTTTACCGAATTCGAGCTGCACGCCCGCGCCATTCTGGGTCTGCCGGTGGATGTCAGCCTGCGCGCACCCGGTGCCAGCGCGGTGATTTACGGCCAGCACGACGCGGTGGGTATTGCCTTTGAAGGGGTGGATGAAGCGCTGCGCGTGCCGGATGCTGATTTGCGCTTGTTCGGCAAACCGGAATCATTTACCCGCCGTCGCATGGGCGTCGCCCTCGCCAACGGCAGCGACACCGAGCAAGCCCGCGCCCGCGCCAAACTCGCCGCCAGCAAGGTGTTGCCGGTGGTGGAGTAAAGATTGGTTTGTTCCGAGTCAAGTGTTCAGGCGCAGCAGCGATTCGTTGCGCCTTTTCCATGGGTCAGATTGATTTGACAGCCGCTCCGTCGAAGAACGACAGCAGCATTTTCGATTTCATTTGTACCATGCCATCTACCCAATCTATCGCTATTTGTTTTCATGTAGCCAGCGTCGTTATTGCGCTGGCCTTGGCCGTATCTAGTGGCGCGTGGGAGATTGGCGGGATGCTGGGATTACTATTGGGCATCACCACCGGATACATCCCCGCCATGCTAATTGTTGCGCTGTGCTTTCCGATCAGCGCACCTGTTATTTGGCTAATTTCGCGCTGGCTTGATTTGCAATTAAAGAACCGCTGATTTCCGCCTCCGTTCGTGGTGAGCTTGTCGAACCATGAATGGAGGTGCAAATCAATCAAAGCGTTACACGGACTGCCCTTCGACAAGCTCAGGGCGAACGGATTAAATTAGCGTTTCCTTTGGTGTTTTAAACCCCACGCTTTTTATCCACTTTATTGAGTGAAAAATTCGCCCATCGCCAGTGGCTTGGGTAGAATGCGCACCTTTCTTACAAGTAGATGAACATGGCATCCAAGTCACAGAAAAATTTGACCTTTGAGGCGGCGATGGCGGAATTGGAGACCTTGGTGGGCGAGATGGAGGCAGGGAAATTGTCGCTGGAAGACTCGTTGGCCGCCTATCAGCGCGGGGCGACATTGTTGAGTTTTTGTCGGCAGCGGCTGGAGGATGCCGAGCAGCAGGTGAAAGTGCTGGAAGGCGAGGTGCTGCAACCTTTTAACGCGGAGGCGGCATGATAAATTTTGTGGATTGGTCCCGTGCGCATCAGGTGCGCTTCGAGGCGGTACTGGAAACGCTGTTGCCATCGCCGGAATTGTCGCCGCAGCGGCTGCATCAGGCTATGCGCTATGCGGTGTTGGATGGCGGCAAGCGCGTGCGGCCTTTGCTGGCGTTTGCGGCGGGTGAGTTGCTGGGCGCGCGGTTGGAGCGGGTGAATATCGCAGCGGCGGCGGTGGAAATGATCCACGCCTATTCGCTGGTGCATGACGATATGCCGTGCATGGATGACGATGTGCTGCGCCGGGGCAAGCCGACTTGCCATGTGCAATATGACGAGGCGACGGCGCTGCTGGTAGGCGACAGTCTGCAAACGCTGGCGTTCCAGTTGCTGGCCGAACAGGGGGTGAGCGAGGATGCGGCGCGTCAGTTGCAGATGCTGAAGTTGCTGGCGCAGGCTTCCGGCTCACGCGGCATGGCTGGTGGACAGGCGTTTGATCTGGACAGTGTGGGCAAGCAGTTGACGCTGCCGGAACTGGAGTTCATGCACATCCACAAAACCGGCATGCTGATTCGCGCCGCGATTTTGCTGGGTGCGCATTGCGGTACCGCCAGCGAGGCACAATTGAGCAAGCTGGATCACTTCGGCAAGTGCATGGGCCTGGCTTTTCAGGTGGTGGATGACGTGCTGGATAGCGAAGCTGATACCGCTACCTTGGGCAAGACCGCTGGCAAGGATGCCGATCACAACAAGCCCACCTACGTCAGCCTGCTCGGTATCGTTGAAGCCAAAAACATGGCGCGCCAGTTGCACCAGGAGGCGCTGGATGCCTTGGCGGACTTCGGCCCGGCGGGCCAGCGCTTGCGTGAGCTGGCAGATTTTATTGTCTATCGAAAATTCTGATGTATTCCCTGTTAAACAGCATTGAATCGCCAGCGGATTTGCGCCGTCTGGACAAACAGCAATTGCCGCAACTGGCCCGTGAATTGCGCGAATTTCTGGTGGATTCGGTCAGTAAGACCGGCGGACATTTGTCTTCCAACCTTGGCACGATTGAGTTGACCCTGGCCCTGCATTATCTCTACAACACCCCGGAAGATCGGTTGGTGTGGGACGTGGGGCACCAAACCTATGCCCACAAGATTCTCACTGGGCGGCGTGCAGGCATGAGTCGCTTGCGCATGGCGGGTGGGCTGGCCGGGTTCCCCAAGCGCGACGAAAGCCCGTATGACACCTTTGGCGTGGGACATTCCAGCACCTCGATTTCGGCGGCGCTGGGCATGGCGGTGGCGGCCAAACTGGATGGCTCGGCGCGGCGCACGGTGGCGATTATCGGCGACGGTGCATTGACCGGCGGCATGGCGTTTGAAGCGCTGAATTGCGCGGGCGACATGGACGACGTGAATCTGCTGGTGATCCTCAACGACAACGACATGTCGATTTCCCGTCCGGTCGGGGCGCTGAACAATTACCTGTCCAAGTTGATGTCGGGGCGGTTTTATTCTGCGGTGCGCAGTCGTGGCGAAAAGGCTTTGCGTGGCATGCCCGGCATGCACGAATTTGCCCGCCGTGCCGAAGAGCACATGAAGGGCATGGTGACGGCCAGCACGCTGTTCGAGGAATTCGGTTTTAATTACATCGGCCCGATCGACGGGCATGATTTGAATGTGTTGCTGGAAACCCTGAGTAATGTGCGCAAGCTGACCGGCCCGCAGTTTTTGCATGTGGTCACGCAGAAAGGCAAGGGCTATGCCCAAGCGGAGGAAGATTGCCTGCTGTATCACGGCGTGAGCAAGTTTGACCGTGTACAGGGCATCGTGGCCAAACCCGCCGGTCAGCCGACGTACACTCAGGTGTTCGGGCAATGGCTATGCGATATGGCAGCACGCGAGCCGCGTTTGGTGGGCATCACGCCCGCCATGTGCGAAGGCTCTGGCATGCAGGCGTTTGCCAAGGCGTATCCCGAACGCTACCACGATGTCGGTATCGCCGAGCAGCATGCGCTCACCTTTGCGGCGGGCTTGGCGTGTGACGGTTACAAGCCGGTGGTGGCGATTTACTCCACCTTTTTGCAGCGCGCCTACGACCAACTCATTCACGACATCGCCATTCAAAATTTGCCGGTGCTGCTGGCGATTGATCGCGGCGGGCTGGTGGGCGCAGACGGCGCGACCCATGCCGGGAGCTTCGATTTGAGCTTTTTGCGCTGTGTGCCCAACATGACCGTGATGGCCCCGGCGGATGAAAACGAATGCCGCCAGATGCTGTACACCGCTATGTTGCTGGATACGCCGACCGCCGTGCGCTACCCGCGTGGTACCGGGCCGGGGGTGGTGACCCAAGCTGACATGACGGCGTTGCCGGTGGGCAAGGCGGAGGTGCGGCGCGAAGGCCATGGTATTGCCATTCTGGCCTTTGGCAGCATGCTGGCCCCGGCGCTGGCGGCGGGCGAGCGCCTGAATGCCACCGTGGTTAATATGCGCTTTGTCAAACCGCTGGATGAAGCCCTGCTGCTGGCATTGATCAAAACCCATCCGGTGCTGGTGACGGTGGAAGAAAACGTGATTCAAGGCGGTGCGGGCAGTGCAGTAGCGGAATGTCTGGCAGCGCATCGGCAGGCGGTTTCCCTGTTACATTTGGGGCTGCCGGATCGCTTCATCGAACAGGGTGATCCGGTTCACCTGCTGGCGGAGTGTGGCTTGAATGCAGATGGTATCGCCGCTTCCGTACAAGCCTTTTTAACCAAGTAAAATAATCGGGATTGGCGCTATAATCGCCGTCCCGATTTACTCCCCCAGGAAAAACCGTTATGACCACTCTCCCTATCCCGGACGTGCAAAGCTCCGCTGATTTGCGCCAAATTGCCATCAATCGTGTCGGCATCAAGGGTATTCGCCATCCCATCAAGGTCAGTGACAAGAGCGAAGGCGTGCAGCACACCATTGCCACCTTCAACATGTATGTTCACCTGCCGCATAATTTCAAGGGAACGCATATGTCGCGTTTCGTTGAAATTCTGAATCAGCATGAGCGGGAAATTTCCGTGGATTCCTTCCAAACTATTTTGACCGAAATGGTCGAGCGGCTGGAAGCGGAGTCGGGCTACATCGAAATGTCTTTCCCGTATTTCATCAACAAGGTCGCCCCGGTGTCCGGCGTGCAAAGTTTGCTGGATTACGACGTCACCCTGATTGGTGAAATCAAAGCGGGCAAGGCCAGCCTGACTTTAAAAGTGTTGGTGCCCGTCACCAGCTTGTGCCCTTGCTCCAAGAAAATTTCCGAACGCGGTGCGCATAACCAACGCTCACATGTTACTTTGACCCTGCGCACCCGCGAGTTCATCTGGATTGAAGACGTGGTGCGCATCGCCGAAGAGCAAGCCTCGTGCGAGTTGTACGGTTTGCTGAAGCGCCCGGATGAAAAATTCGTCACCGAACGCGCTTACGATAATCCCAAGTTTGTGGAAGATATGGTGCGCGACGTGGCGGCGGTATTGAACGCCGATCCGCGTGTGGAAGCCTATGTGGTGGAATCGGAAAACTTTGAATCCATCCACAACCACTCTGCGTATGCCTTGATTGAGCGTGACAAGACCCAAACGGCCTGAGTTTGCGATTGGCCATCAAAAATGCCCGGTATTAACCGGGCATTTTTCTTGGGCGGGCCGCTGTGCGGCGGTCGCCTAGGCGGCTTATTGGTTTTCCTGCGATGTCGGGCAGGGGGTGTTCATGATGCAACCCGCACCGGAACCCAGTGTGGCGATCGAAATCATGATGAACACCATGCCAACGGCACTGGCGCCGCTATTGAAAGCCAGAACAGTTGTGGCGATGGAAACGGCAAACAGTGCTAAGGCTTTGGTCAAGACATACCGTGCAGATTTGGTACGTTCGTAGTCGGCCATGGGATTCTCCTTCTGGAAGCGTTGACGATAAGGGGATGCGGTACAAACAGCGGCGGGCATTTTACCGAATATGCAGGTGAATTGGTGGCTGTTTTGTCATAAAAAACGGCCTGTGCGAACACAGGCCGTTCTCAAGGCAACAGATGCCGATTAACTGCGAGACTCACCTACGCGTTCGCGTAATTCCTTGCCGGCTTTGAAATGAGGGACATATTTGGCAGGGACTTGAACTTTGTCGCCCGTCTTGGGATTGCGCCCTTGACGGGGTGGACGAAAGTTCAGCCCAAAGCTGCCAAAACCACGAATTTCAATCCGACCGCCTGCTGCCAAGGTGGCAGACAACCCCTCCAGAATTACTTTCACAGCAGCCTCGGCCTGTTTGGCCTGCAACTGCGGATGCAATTCGGTGAGTTTGATAATCAAGTCAGAACGAGTCATCTTGGTCTTTCGGCAATCAGGCGTCAGAGCGGTTCATCTTGGCCTTCAGCAGGGCACCCAGATTCGTGGTGCCAGCGTTGCTGCTGCTTTCGGCAGAGAACTTCTGCATGGCAGCGGTTTCTTCTGCACGGCTCAGAGCCTTGATGGACAGGTTGATGCCACGGTTCTTGCGATCCAGGTTCACCACGACGGCGGTGACGGTGTCACCTTCCTTCAGATGAGAGCGGATGTCTTCCACGCGGTCGATGGACACTTCAGACGCCTTCAGGTAAGCATCCACATCGTCAGCCAGGCTGATGACGGCGCCCTTGGCATCCAGAGACTTCACGGTGCCGGTGACAATGGAGCCCTTTTCATGGCTGGAAACGAAGCCGCCGAAAGGATCACCTTCCAGTTGCTTGATACCCAGGGAGATGCGTTCGCGTTCCACGTCGATGGCCAGCACCACAGCTTCTACTTCGTCGCCCTTCTTGAAGTTGCGCACCATTTCTTCGCCGGATTGTGTCCAGGACAAGTCAGACAGATGAATCAGGCCGTCAATGCCGCCTTCCAGGCCGATGAACACGCCGAAGTC
>DHYQ01000022.1 GCA_002414205.1 Gallionellaceae bacterium UBA5126
GTCGAACGACTGGCCTTCTACGACCCTCTGACCAATCTGCCGAACCGTCGCTTGCTGCTGGATCGGCTGGAACATGCGTTGGCGGCGAGTGTGCGCAATGGGCAAACCGGGGCGTTGTTGTTCATTGACCTGGACAATTTCAAAACCCTGAACGACACCATGGGGCATGACATTGGCGACTTGCTGTTGCAACAGGTGGGCGAGCGTTTGCAGGCCTGTGTGCCGGAGGGGGATACCGTGGCCCGGTTGGGCGGCGATGAGTTTGTGGTGATTCTGGAGGACATGGGCAAAAACGCCCTGGAAGCCTTGACCCATACTGAACAACTGGTTGAACGCATACAACACCAGTTGGCCGAGCCATATGCACTGCGGCAGCAGCGCTATTACAACGCTTCCAGCATCGGCGTCACGCTGTTCAGTGCCCAAACCAAGGACGTGGAGGAATTGCTGAAGCAGGCTGACATTGCCATGTATCAGGCCAAAAAGGCTGGGCGCAACACCCAGCGCTTCTTCGATCCGGCGATGCAAGAAACCATCAATGCGCGCGCCGCGCTGGAAGGGGCCTTGCGCCAGGCGCTGGCGACGCAGGGCCTATGCTTGTACTACCAAGTGCAAATGAATGCGCAGTGTCTGCCCATTGGGGCGGAAGTGTTGTTGCGCTGGTCACATCCCGAACGCGGCCTGATTTCACCGGCAGAATTCATCCCGCTGGCGGAAGAAACCAATCTGATTTTGCCGATGGGGCAATGGGTGCTGGAAGAAGCCTGCCGGGAACTGGCGCGCTGGGCCCAGCACGCGACCACACGTGATTTGATGCTGGCGGTGAATGTCAGTGCCAAGCAATTCCGCCAGCCGGGCTTTGTGCAGCAAGTGCAGGAAGTCGTCTTGCGCCATGGCATTGATGCCACGCGCCTGAAGCTGGAGCTGACCGAAAGCATGTTGCTGGAAAACATCGAGCAAACCATCACCACCATGACCGCGCTGCGCGCCATCGGGGTGCAATTGTCGCTGGACGACTTCGGTACGGGTTATTCCTCGTTGCAATACCTGAAGCATTTGCCGCTGGATCAAATCAAGATCGACCAATCCTTTGTGCGCGATCTGGTGCACAACCCCAGCGATTTGGCCATCGTGCGCACCATCATCGCCATGGCTGACGGCCTGCACCTCAACGTCATCGCCGAGGGCGTCGAAACCAACGAGCAGCGTGACCTCCTCCTCACACTCGGCTGCACGCAGTTTCAGGGGTATTTGTTTGGGCGGCCCGGCACCAATATCGAACTGTGGCCACGACCACCGCAGACGAACCGTTAAAGCAACCAACCGGCTGAATGGTGCGCTTGGCTGGGCGGGGTGGGATAGTCAGGCTCACCGCTCACGCCCAATTGTTCGGACGTCAGCCCCGTGGTGAAACAGTACACGTCATTGGTCGCAAGGCGCATGGCAGTCAGCGGCATGGGGATGGCTTGAGCATTGCGGTGCAGCGCCAGCTTGTCCACCGCCATCACCACATCACGCGGCGGAAAAATGAGATGCCACTGTCCGGGATATTTATGGTCGTAGACCAGCAACGCCGATTTACGCATATCACCGGGGACGGTTTTATCCAGCGCTTGGTTCATGGAAAACATCACTGGTTCGGCATAGCTGGCCAGGCGTTGCAAATCAACCTCCACCGTTTTGCTTTGTGGCCGATGGACACGTATCACGACCGCCAACACCGGACGGTTAATGTTGTCCCCCAGACCGCACGCCAACAATGAGCCGATACGCAACTCAGTGGTAAATTCGGTTTCCTGGGTACTCAGGCGGACGGTATTTTCAGTTTGGGAAATCAGGCTCCAGACTGTTTTGTCAGTCGCCAGATGATCTTCGGCAATTTTGGCCGAACGGCGGGCGAGTAAATCGTCCAATCGGTCTTCGGCGGCGAACATGCTCTGCCGGTGACTGAGTAAATTGAACACGTCGGCAAAGCCGACAAAAATGCGCAAATCGTTCATCGGCTGGGGGGTATGCACATGTGCATGGTCAGCCTGATGGGAAAGACCGCGCACCAGTTGATCAAAAATCACAAAGTGCTCGTCTTCCGGCAAACGGGCAAAGCGCGGAATTTTCTCGATATCCTGCCGTGATTGGGCACGCAACACCCCCATGCAATCCTTGCGCACCGCATCCATCAGGTTGCGCGCATCCAACACCAAGGCATCACCGGGCGGATGGCTCAGACGCTGCGTGCTGGCGGGACGCTGGCCGTTGCAATACACCAGCAATTCATTTTTGCCCAGATTACGGCCATCATCCACGCGCACCTGCACCGGTGCCTCCACACTGCGCACGTAGCTGGCAATCACCCACTGAATATGAGTCGGCCAGCGCAGCACATCAAAACGTGCCACCGCATGCAGCAGGATAAAACGCTCCAGCAGGGTGATGTCGTGATTATCCCGCCCCAACTCCAGCGCCTGCTTCAGGGTGGGTAGTAAATCATCCACATCGTCATAGTGATACATGACATAAAACAACGTGTTGATCACTTCCCAATCGGTGGCCTGCAATTCTTGGTAGCGCAGGGCGCGGGCCTGTTGCTTCAGCAAGAACAATTCCAGGATGCGCGCCACGGACTGCAACACCGCACCGTGATTGTGCACGTAATGATAATTGCTGCCTTGATAATGCCCGACGAAGATGACTTGGTGAGACACGATCAATATCTGGGCAATGTCCACAATCCTGCGCAGAATCGTTCGCCGGGCTTCCGATTCCGGCACACCACCGGTCTTGGCATGTTTGGCCAGTTGCTGCATGGCTGCCGGGTAAAACAGGCTGAGCAAATCATCATTCAATTCACCGCGCAGCGCGGGTTTCATGTCACAGTGATTAAGATGCCGAATCGCCTCCAATATCACCTGGAAATACTTTTCCGGCTGGCCGGCATATTCCTGCAAATCCTGATTGAAGGCTTCATCATCCAGATCAACCGGCCCGAAGGCGGCAGAGTACACCGGCAGCATGAACTGCAACGACACACGCCGTTCCGGCAAATCCATCCCGAAAAAATCCCTGACTACCCCGACAATTCCTGACATTTCAGCACCCGATTTAAACGACATTGACCTTATGGGCATGATTCTAAGCGCAATCCTCCATGCAGCGTTAGCCACAGCCACAATTTTCATCCTCCCGAATAAAAACAGCGCCCTGCCTTGCGGTCAGGACGCTGCTCCAGCAGGTTTGGTCAACCTCAGAACTTCATCGTCAGCCCCACATTCAGCGAGCGCCCCATGCCGGGCACGCCGACACCGGGCACTACCGGACGCTGCCCGACATACGCGCCGCCCAGCGGGTCGTAGTAGAACTTATCCAGCAGGTTGTCGATGCCTGCGTCCAGCGTGAAGTCCCGCCACTGGTAGCGGGTACGCAGGTTCAGCAGGCCATAACCGCCGGTACGGGTTTCGCCGCGTACCGCTTGCACATTGCTTTTGGCACTGACCAACTTGGCCTCCAGGGTATTCACCCAGTCGCCGCTACGCTGCTCCAGCGCCAGTTTGGCGTTGAGCGGCATGATGTGGTACAGGTTGTCGCCGGTGGTCAGGTTTTTGCCGTTGGTGTAGTTCAACACGCCGTTGAAGGCCAACTTGCCGTAGCCCATCTCCCCCAGCGCCATGCGCAGCGACACATCCGCGCCGTACAGGCGGGCAGATTGATTGGCCAGACTGAGATTGAGGAAACCGGCATTCGGTGCCGGGCAGGTCAGCCCCACCGAGGCGCAACTCACCGCGTCGATGTAGTTCTGCACACGGGTGTAGTACGGCGCAACCTTCAACTGGAAGTCTTTCGGATCATCGCCGTGCCAGTCAAACGTCGCCGACAGGGTGCGCGCCACTTCCGGCTTCAGATTGAGATTGCCGACATAGCCATTGCCGTCGCCGAACCAGTTGTTCATGCTAGTCGCCATGCTGTTGTTGGTAGACCAAACATAGCGCTCATACAGATTCGGCGAGCGGGTTTTCTGCGCCAAACCGAATTCCAGCGTGCGGCTGGGATCGAGCGTGTAGCGTGCCAAGGCAGTCAAATCCAGATTGCTATCGGTGCGCTGACGGTTGGCAGCGTTGAATGCCCCGGGAATGCTGGTAGGCAAGGCAGGATTACCATACCCCATCATGCCGCCCATGGCGTTGTAGCCCTGCACTGTACCGGTGTTCATGCTGACCGACTCCAAGCGTGCACCCAGTTGCGTGGCCCAATCGGCATTCCAGCGCGCATCCCATTCCCCAAACAACGCCGTGCGGTCACGTTGCCCGCCATTGATATTCAAGAAATTATTCGGCGACATCATGCCCGCCACCGCCGAGACCGGCGACCACCAATCCTGCAAACGATAACGCTGATACTCCGCCCCGACGCGCAGCACATCGCGCTCCGACAACGCCACGTCGCCGCTGAGCACCAGCCCCGTGTTCTGGCCGTTGGTGCTCATGGGCATGCCCAGCGCCGATTGCTGCTTATCCACCAGGAAATTCATGTAATGCGCCGTGGCCTCGTTGTAGGCGCGGGCATGCAGCGTGCCCCAGCCATATTGGCCGGTGTAGTTCAGATTCACCTGCTGACTGCTGTTTTGCAGCATGTCCATGCGCTGGTTGGGGAAGCCTTGGTAAGGAATGTT
>DHYQ01000010.1 GCA_002414205.1 Gallionellaceae bacterium UBA5126
CATCCGCCGCAGGGTGCTGTCGCGTTGGATGAAGTGATGTTCCAGCGCGGCCAGAATGTGCAGCCCAACCAGCGTGATCAGGCCGGCATTCAGCATTTCATGCACTTCTTTCAGCACTTCCGCCAGTTCCTTGTCCTTGCCGATCAGGTCAGGCAGGGGCAGCACGCCGAAATACACCACCGGAAAACCCTTGGCCGAGCTCATTAGCCAGCCGGACAGTGGAATGGCGAACATCAGCACATATAGCAGACCATGCACCCAATGCGCCAAACGCCGTTGCCAGTGCGGCATCAATACCGGCAAGGCGGGCGGCTGTTGCCACAACCGCCACAACACGCGCAGCCCCCACAGCAGCAGCACGGTGATGCCCAGCCATTTGTGGTAACTGATGAGTTGCAGTTTTCGCGTCGACAGCGGCAGATTGTGCATGTACAGACCGAGGGGCAAGGCGGTCAGTATCATCGCAGCCATCAGCCAGTGCAGCAGCATGGCGGGTAGGGAGTAGCGTCCGTTGTTCATGATTCTTCCGTGGGCAAGGTAAACGTCAGGCGCAGGCGCGCCAGGTGATCGGTCAGGGTTTGCATCTCGCTGGCGGATAGTTGGTTCAGCGCCTGCCCGATATAGTCCAGATGTGCCGGGAAGCATTGCGCAAACAGCGCGTGCCCGGCGTCGGTCAATTGCACCAGTTGGCTGCGGCCATCGGTGGGGCAACCGATCCGCTGTACCAGCCCCTTGTCGTGGAGTCTGTCCACTACGCCGGTCAGCGTGCCCTTGGTAATCAGCGTTTTTTCGCCCAATTCCTTGAACGGCATGCCAGCGGTGTTGCCCAGTGTGGCAATGATGTCGAACTGCGACGGCGTCAGCCCCAGCGTGCGGATGTGCACGGCGCTATAGGTCGTGAAGGCCTGATAGGTGGTGCTGAGTTCGCGCAACAGCGCTAAAAAAGGGGCGGCGGACATGGTGGGCTTAACAAGTTCTGGTTAGGACTATATTAGTTTTAATAAGAACTATCGTCAAGCGTAAAGTTAAACTTTTTACCGGGATAAGTCGGGAAGGTTGGCGCACCGCCACTCGCGTGGCCGGTGCGCGGTGTTGGGCTATACGCCCATGCAGACCAGATAAGCGGAGCTGTCATCAACGGCAGCCGTATTCACGGCGGCGGTGCCCAGTCCGGCGCCGCTGGCGACCGCCATCATCATGCCGGTGGCGGTATTGCCGTCATCCAGCGTAATGTCCAGTTGTTTGACGAATTTGCCCGCGATGTTGTCCGAACAAATGACATGCGTACCACGAATGGCAACGCCAGCGGCATCTTTGATCACGGCATTATTGGCATTGGCGGTGCCAGACTGGATGCCGATTTTGCCATTGCTGGCATTGGTCGGTAAGTAGTTGCTGGCCGTGGTATCGGTGGTGCCGGGTTGCAATCCGGCCAAACGCACATGTTGCCAGAACAAGAATGCTTCGCTGCTGGCGCTGGTGTCGTTCCAGCGACCCTCAATGATGCCGTTGCCCAGTGTCCCGGCACTGGCGATGACGCCGGACACGTGTGTCGTGGCGGTGGCATCATCGCCCGGTAGGGCCCGGAACTTGTCCTGATAGCTGTAGAGAAAGACCGGAACGTTACGAAAATCGGTGGCTAGATTTTTGACTTTGGCGCTGTTGATTAGCTCCTGTCCCTTCAAGACACCGCCCAGTAGTAAACCGATAATCACCAACACCACGGCAATTTCGATCAGGGTAAACCCTTGTTGATGCAGTTTCATCGCGCTCTCCTTGTGATTGATTGAACGGATGTCCGCATGGGCGAGCATCTTTTGCCCATGCAGGCGCGGGTATTTTAACGCCAAAAGAGAGTGAGAATCATTATCAAGTTTGATGTTGGGCGTGTGCCTTGATTAACCGGGGGGCTACAACGTCGGGACGAAAAAAAGCCGTGGCATGAAGCCACGGCGATGCGGTGCGGAAATTAGCGTTCCAGTACCATTTCCATTTCGGTATTGTCGCCACGGCGTACCGATACCTTTTCCGTTACCATCTTGTAGCCGTCCAGTTTCACGCTGATGGCGTGGAAGCCGGGCGCCATTTCCAGACGCAGCGGCGACAAGCCGTAGTACACGCCGTCCAGATATACTTTGGCGCGGGCCGGGCGGGTGTTGACCAGCAACAAGCCGGTGGTGGCGGTGGCGGAGGGGACATACACGGGGGCTGCGACCGGGGCGGCACCGACCACGGCGCCACCGGTGGCGGCAGGTGCCGCCATCACCGGCGCTGCGACAGGTGCCGAAGGGGCGACGTAGACGGTAACGCCCGCGATGGGCTTGGTGCCGGGGGTCAGGTTGAACAGCTCAGGGCGCGAGGCCATCAGGGAGGCGCTAATGGCTTCTACGGTTTTGCTGCTGACCACGCGCAATTCACGGTTCAGATAGTTGACGATATCTTCCTTGCTATCACCGGAAACACCTGCGAACCGGCTATCTTGTTCGGTCACAAAGCCGGACCAGATGACTTTGCCGCTGGCCACTTCGCGCACAGTCGTTTCGATGCCGATGACGATGGTGTCGCGTTCTTTGACATTCAGTGTCAGCTCCTTCACCACACCGGAGATTTCAAACAGCGCTTTGCTGGCTTCGCTGCCTTCCAGAATACGGAAGCCTTCGATGTCAAAACGTTTTTTGATTGATGCGGTAGCGATGCTGGCGATTTCTTGATCCATCAGTAAGTCGCCGCTGTCCATGCCCATCACCCGCACGGTGACCACGCCCAGCTTGTTAGGGCTGCTCATTTTGCGTTGGTCGTCAAATTTCTGGATGCGCAAGGTGGCGCCATATTTCATCAGGGTGTTAGGCGCGGCGCTGCTGCGATCTGCCGCTTTCAGGGTATTGGCATTCGGGCTGGTACCGACCCAGCCGCTGACCGTGCTGCCTACGTTATCCATGGTGTTGCTGATGCTGGAGCAACCGGCGAGCATGAGTGCGCCCAGCAGTCCACTACGTTTTAGCCATGTGCTCATGTTGATTCCTTCTGTAACGATAACAGCGCGCCGCAGGGAATGGGCGCGCAGGGTGGGTTGGGTCGGCGGTGCGGTGACCGGGTAATCAGGCATGCACCGACAACAATAACTGCTCATACTCGGCAGGTGGCTTGCCCGTGACGTTGGGCAAATAGTGCACCAATTCTCGCAGGGCACGTGCATAAACACTGCGCTTGAAATCGACCACGGCTTCAATATCCAGCCAGTACTCATTCCAGCGCCAAGCATCAAATTCGGGGTGTTCGCATGTCCGCAGGCAGACATCACTATCACGACCTACCAGGCGCAGCAGGAACCAGATTTGTTTCTGACCCCGGTAAACGCTGCGGGCAGACTTATTCCAGTTGTTCGGTACATCGTAGCGCATCCATTCACGGGTGCGACCGAGTATTTTGACATGCTGTGGACATAAGCCGACTTCTTCGTACAACTCACGGTACATGGCCTGTTCTGGATTTTCGCCTTGTTGGATCCCGCCTTGCGGAAATTGCCAAGCGTGTTGTTTTACCCGTTTGCCCCAGAACACCTGATTTTTGTCGTTGGTGATAATGATGCCGACGTTAGGACGGTAGCCATCTCGGTCTATCATTTGTCACTCTTGTCATCTATTTAATAATGCGCGGATTTTTTCACATTTCACCGCTAATGAAAAGTAAAAACGCCAATCCGGGCTGGATTTTGGCCCAAGATTGCCGTGATTTGGCACGAATTTTGCCTTGGCTACTGCCCGGCAATGGTCATGCTTTCCAGCAAGATGGAGCCGCAGTGACGTGACCCTTGCACCAGCACATCATTGCCGACGGCGACGATGCGGCGGAACATGTCCTTGAGGTTACCGGCGATGGTGATTTCGCTCACCGGGTACTGGATTTCGCCGTTTTCCACCCAGAAGCCTGCCGCGCCACGCGAGTAGTCGCCGGTGACACCATTCACGCCGTGGCCCAGCAACTCTGTGACGAGCAGGCCGCGCCCCATCAGTTTGAGCAGGCCGGGCAAGTCGTGCTCGCCGGGCTGGATGATTAAATTGTGATTACCGCCGGAGTTGCCGGTGGTTTGCAGGCCCAGCTTGCGGGCGGAATAGCTACCGAGGAAATAGCCGCGCAGCACGCCGTTTTCGACGATGGTGCGGTTTTGCGTTTGCACGCCTTCGTCGTCAAACGGGCCGGAGGCCAAGCCACGCGGCAAGTCGGCCACGTCGCGCAATTGAATGTGCGGGGCGAACACCGGCTGGTCGAGTTGATTCAGCAAAAACGAAGTTTTGCGATACAGGCTGCCGCCGCTGACCGCGCCGACGAAATGCCCCAGCAGGCTGGACGCAATCGGTGCTTCAAATAGCACTGGCACTTGTTGCGTGGGGATTTGGCGCGGATTCAGGCGGCGCACGCTGCGCTCCCCGGCCACGCGGCCCAGCGCCGCCGCCCCCATCAACTCTTGCGCATCGCGCCGCACCGAGTACCAGTAATCGCGCTCCATGCTGTCGTCCTGCTCGGCAATCACTGCGCAGCTCAGGCTGTGGCGCGAGGTGGGATAGCCTTGCATGAAGCCCAGCGAATTGGCGAACACAAAACGCCCTTCGTGCAAATTGACCGCCGCGCCTTCCGACTGGCGGATGCGCGGGTCAAAATCAAATGCCGCCTGTTCGCATTGCTGTGCCGTGGCGATGGCCTGCTCTACGGACAATTCCCAAGGGAAATACAACTGCATGTCCGGGCAATCCCGCGCCAGCAACGCCTCATCCGGCAATCCGGCGCAATCATCGTCGGCGGTGTAGCGGGCAATCGACAGCGCCGCATCCACCGTATCGCGCACCGCTTGCGGCGAAAAATCCGAGGTGCTGGCATTGCCGCGCTTCTGCCCGACATACACCGTAATCCCCAGCCCCTTGTCGCGGTTGTACTCAATCGTTTCCACTTCCTGCTGGCGCACGCTGACCGATTGGCCAAAGCCCACCGACACTTCTGCGGCGGCTGCCGTTGCGCCGCGTTGCTTGGCATAGGTCAGCATATCCTCGGCGATTTGGCGCAGGGTGGCATCGGAGTGGGAGAAGCGGTCGGCGTTCATGTCGTGACGGGAAAATGTGGGAAAGGCGGTATCATAGCGTATTGCGCTTTTATTTTGATTGACCATGACTGACCACAAGCCCCCCTTCCGCCGCCCCGGCGATCCGTTTGACGAATCCATCCCGTTTGAAATCAATGAAGACGAGGAATACGACGACGATAGCGACGAGCCGTATGTACCGCGTTTTCAGCCGCCGGAACAAGGCTCGCTGATGCGTGGGCGGGTGTGGACCGCCGAGCCGCCAGAGCCGGAAGAAGACTTACCACCCAGCAAAACCCAAATCAAAAAACAGATGCACGCCTTGCAGGAATTGGGCGGGCAACTGGTGGCCCTGAGCAAGGAGCAACTGGCCAAGCTGGACATTCCCGAAGGGCTGCGCGACGCCATCAAGGAAATGCGCCGCATCCCCAGTTTCGGCGCGCAACGCCGCCAGTTGCAGTACATCGGCAAGCTGATGCGCGACATCGACCCCGCACCGATTCAGGAGCAACTGGCGATCTGGAACGGCACCTCCAACGCGCAAACCGCCTATCTGCACCGCTTGGAGCGCTGGCGCGACCGCTTGCTGGAAGACGAACGTGCGGCGGGCGAGTTGCGCGCTGACCATCCCGATCTGGACTTCCAGCGTTTGCGCAGCTTGATTCGCAATGCGATCAAGGGGCGCGAAGCAGGCAAGCCGCCCAAAGCTTACCGCGAGATTTACCAGATGCTGCGCGAGCTGTTCCCCGAACCGGGTGCGCTGCGTAAAAACGCCGACGAGGATGACGAAAATGATGATGATTGAAAGCGGGCGCAATCCCAAGCACTGCGTGATTTGGCTGCACGGCCTGGGCGCGGATGGCAGCGACTTTATGCCGGTGGCGGATGAGCTGAAATTGCCTTTCCCCACCCTCCACCTGTTCCCGGATGCGCCAAAGCGTCCCGTCACGGTCAATGGCGGCTTCATCATGCGCGCCTGGTACGACATCGTGGAAAACCAGATTCAGGCCCAACCAGACGTGGCCGGGATTGAAGCCTCGCGCCAAATTTTGCTGGGCATCATCGCCGAACAAGTGGCGGCGGGGATTCCGCGTGCGCACATCTACGTGGCCGGATTTTCGCAAGGCGGCGCGATTGCGCTGTATAGCACGGTGCGGCTGGATGCCCCGTTGGGCGGGGTGTTGGCGCTTTCGACTTACTTGCCGGATGCCGCCAAGAGCATCGCCGCTTTAACCGCCGCAGGTAAAGCCACGCCTGTATTCATGGCACACGGCAAGCACGATCCCATCGTGCCCTACGCCCAAGGCACCAAGGCCCGCGACTTGTTGCGTGGCGAAAGTTGCCGGGTGGATTGGTACGAATACCCCATGCCGCACTCGGTGTGCGCGGAAGAATTGCGCGACATCCAGAACTGGCTGACGGCACGCATGCAAGCTTGAACTTCACGCTTTGCCATCTCGACGACCATCTGCTAATCGTCAACAAACCCGCCGGGCTGTTGTCCGTGCCGGGGCGTGGGCCGGACAAGGCCGACTGCGTGGCGGCGCGGGTGCAGGCGGTGTATTCCGACGCCTTGGTGGTGCACCGGCTGGACATGGCGACTTCCGGCTTGCTGCTGTTTGCCCGTGGCTTGGATATGCAGCGCGCCCTGTCGCGGTTGTTCGAGACCCGCCAGGTGCACAAGGAATATCTCGCCGACGTGGCGGGTGAATTGCCTGAGCAGGGCAGCATCGACCTGCCGCTGATTGCCGATTGGCCCAATCGCCCGCGCCAGCAGGTGGATTGGACGCACGGCAAACCCTCGCTGACCCATTACCAGCGCCTCAGCTACGACCCGGTGCAAGACATCAGCCGAGTATTGCTGTTGCCGGTCACCGGGCGCAGTCACCAGTTGCGCGTGCATTTGTCCGCTATCGGTCATCCCATTTTGGGTGACATTTTTTATGACGGTCGTCCCGCGACGCGCCTGCATCTGCATGCCAGTCGTTTAAGCCTGCCACATCCAGTGACCAGCGAAGGACTGGAGGTGCAGAGTCCAGCGGATTTTTAGCCTATAATTCCGCATCCCAACAAGTTGATTACCATGCGCTTTCTGACTTTTCTCATCGCCTGCCTGACGGCCCTGCTGGCACAGGCGGCTCCCCCGCCCCAGGCGCTCCCGCCTGAACTCACCGCCAAAGCCTATCTGCTCTACGATTATCAGAGCGGGCAAGCGCTGCTGGAAAAAAATGCCGACATGCAGGTTGATCCGGCGTCGTTAAGCAAATTGATGACCACGTATCTGGTGTTTGACGCGCTGAAGCATGGCGTGTTGACGCTGGAGCAACTTTTGACCGTGCCGGATCATGTTGAACACGTCCTGCCCGCAGGCGATTCGCGCATGCTGTTGAAGGCGGGCGATTTGGTTACGGTGGATAAATTGTTGGAAGGCTTGATCGTGGCCTCCGGTAGCGATGCGGCGATTACCTTGGCGGTGAAAATTGCCGGTGCGGAGGAATTGTTCGTCAATATGATGAACCAGCAGGCCAAGGCGCTGGGGATGACGCATACGCATTTCACGCATCCCGCCGCTTGGTCGGATCCGCAGCACTACAGCACCGCCAAGGATTTGGTGTTGCTGGCGGCGGCGCTGGTACATGATTTTCCGACTTACTACGTGCGCTTCAAGCAGCATGACATGACCCACAACGGTGTGGCACAGGCCAGCCGTAATCGCCTGTTATGGCTGGACAACAATGCGGATGGCCTGAAAACCGGCCAGAATGCCACCTCCGGGTATTGCTTGATCGGCTCGTCGCTGCGCGACAATCGTCGTCTGATTTCGGTGGTGCTGGGCGCGGAATCGGATGTGGTGCGCAGCAACGAAAGTCTGAAGATGCTCAACTACGGTTTCCAACAATTCGACTTGGCGCGCATGTACCGCAAGGGACAAGTGGTGTCGCGGGTGCGGGTGTGGAAAGGCATAGAGCGTGAAGTCGAGGTCGGTTTCCGCAAGGACATGTATCTGGCGTTTCCCAAAGGTTGGCAAGGGCAGTTAACCGCCAAAATCGTCACCCATTATCCCGTGTTGGCGCCCATCAGCGTGGGCCAGCCGCTGGGGAAATTGCAATTCATGCTGGCGGGGAAACCTTATGTCAGCTTCCCGCTATACGCCCTGAGCGGCACCCAGCCCGCCAACGTCTTTGCCCGTGGCTGGGACGCGCTGCAATTGTTGTGGGGAGAATGGACGCAACCGGACAAGGAAAAAACACCATGACCATTTATCTCAACGGCCAATTCATGCCGGTGGAAGACGCAAAAATCTCCGTGCTGGATCGCGGCTTTATCTTTGGCGACGGCGTGTACGAAGTGATACCGGTGTATTCGCGCAAAGCCTTCCGCCTATCGCAACACCTGCAACGCCTGCAACACAGTCTGGACGGGATTCAACTGCCCAATCCGCATGACGAGGCTGAATGGACTGAGGTGTTGAATCACCTGATTGCCGCCAATGACGGCGACGACCAGCAGTTGTACCTGCACGTCACCCGTGGCGTTGCCAAGCGCGACCACGCCTTCCCCAATCCGCCGGTGCCGCCCACGGTGTTTGCCATGAGCAGCCCGCTGCTGCACCCGCCCGCCCACCTGCTGGAAACCGGCGTGGCGGCGGTGACGGCGGAGGACAACCGCTGGCTGCGCTGTGATTTGAAAGCCATTTCCCTGCTGCCCAACGTGCTGCTGCGCCAACGCGCCGTAGAGGCCGGATGCGCCGAAACCGTGCTGATTCGCAACGGCGAATTCATGACCGAAGGCGCGGCCAGCAACATCTTCGTGGTGCGCGACGGCGCGCTGTACGCCCCGCCCAAGGGTCACCTCATGCTGCCCGGCATCACCTACGACGTGATTCTGGAACTGGCCGCCGCCAACGGCATCCCCTGCCACGTCGGGCGCGTGCCCGTGGCCGCCTTGCACACAGCGGACGAGCTGCTGATGACCTCCTCCACCCGCGAAGTGCTGCCCATTACCCAACTGGACGGGCAACCCGTCGGCAACGGACGCCCCGGCCCGCTGTTCGCTAAACTCTATTCCCTGTATCAAACCTTCAAACGAGAGGTCATGCGCGCATGAACACCGAAAATCTGGACAGCCTGATTGAATACCCCTGCGATTTCCCGCTAAAAGTCTTCGGCAAACAACAACCCGGCTTCGCCCAAGCCGTGCTGGCCGTGGTCATGCAACACGACCCCGACTTCAACGCCGACAAAATCGAAATGCGCGCCAGCAAAACCGCCAAATACATCAGCCTCACCTGCAACATCCGCGCCACCTCCCGCCAACAACTCGACGCCCTCTACCAAACCCTGTGCGACCACCCGATGGTGACGATGGTGATGTAGGCCGGATGTAGCGCAGCGGAATCCGGGAGATGGTTGGGAGTTGAAGGGCTGTTGGATGAGTAACCAAGAGTGTAGCAAGCCAAGCATCTAGCCAGTTTCGACTAATTTTCTGAAAGTTATTTGAATAAACATGTGCGTAAAACCATTCGAATCAGATCTTGTGTTGGAAGAGAAAATTAGCGAATCAACTCTTCGTGCCTATAACGTTGGCTTCGAGGAGAATCAATTTAGGCTTCAGCAGCTTGTCGATGTTTTAGCAGATGTTATTCCAGAGTTCGCATTGGGGTACCACAGCGGTACCTCAATTCCACTGCCACGACTTCGTAGGAAGCTCAAGGAGGCTGCGACACGTGTTTATACGACAGACAGTTACCAGAAAAGAGGTGAGTTTGGTGAGTTGGTATTACACCTGTTGTTGAGGGACTTTTGCGGGAGCATCCCACTAATTTCAAAAATTTGGTTTAAAGATACCGATAACGCGACAGTGCATGGCTTTGATGGTGTGCATGTTGTCGTTGAAGGTGAAACAAAAAAACTGTGGCTCGGAGAATCCAAACTGTACACAAATGGTCGGGAAGGGGTGAAAGAACTTGCAAAGGATCTAAAAGCACATCTTGAGCGGGATTATTTGCGGAGGGAGTTCAATTTGATTGAAACAAAACTCCCAGAATCTATACCTGATATTGAATACTGGAGACGACTACTTCACGAACATCGGAGACTTGATCAGATTATGGACAATATTTGCATACCAATGGTGTGCACCTATTCAAGCTCTCTTTACAGCAAACACAACGACAATACTGAGCAATTTGTTGCCGACTTCATTGCCGAGTGCAATGACTTGAAAGAGGTGTTTGAAAAGAAAAAGATAGAGACGAATGTTGAGGTTCTCCTGATGTTATTGCCCGTTCCGTCCAAGGATGACCTCCTAAGCGAACTCGATAAAAGACTAAAGAGCATGCAATCTATATGAGCACAGATATATACCAAGAGGCATGCACCAAAATCCAGCAAGCAAGGAAAATTGAATTAGAAGATAGTTTTGAGCTTGCAAAAGCATGCTCAACTTTGTTGGCTAATCGGGATGCCGAGTGTTACGGTCGAGACCTCGCAATCCGAGTTTTGGATCGGTTGAAGGATGTTGAAAAGAAAACTCATCCGATGTGGAATGACTTGGTGGAGGCGGCAGGACTCCATCCGTATGTGGACAACAACATTTTGTCTGGTAGCGCGGTGTTACGTCACGAGTATCATCAGTCAGACTATCTGCCAGGCTATTACCTTCATCGAGAGCAGCAACAACTTTCAGCACTATTAGCTGGTGGTATGAGTTTAGTTCTGAGCGCTCCAACCAGTTTTGGTAAGAGTCTGCTAATTGAAGAGGTTGTGGCTTCAAAAATTTACACCAACATTGTTGTAATACAACCGACGCTGGCGCTACTTGATGAGACCCGAAAAAAATTGAGCAAGTACGGGGATATTTACCAACTGATTGTTTCAACACATCAGCAGCCATCTTCCGGGAAAAATATTTTCCTATTCACTGGAGAGAGAGTGGTCGAATACGATAGCTTCCCCGCCATCGACTTCTTTGTAATCGACGAGTTTTACAAGCTGAGCCTTGAGCGTGACGATGAGCGTGCGACAGTTCTAAATCAAGCGCTATATAGACTGCTCAAGATGACTGACCGGTTCTATCTCTTGGGGCCAAATATAAAGCATATTCCTGAACAATTTGTTGAGAACCTCCGTGCTAACAGCTATATCTCAAATTACGCGACAGTAGCCGTTGATGTCGAAAGAGTCTATGAGGGAAAGGGGTGGAAAGTAAATGACCCTGAAAAAAGGAAGCCGGAATTGTATGAGCTGTTGGCTAAATTGACTGAACCCACAATCATTTATTGCTCTGGCCCGCCAAAAGCTACCGAACTAGCAAGCGAGTACAAAAAATATCTCGCCGATAGTGGTCGGTTGAAGGAGCAACCAGTAGCGGCCAAAGAATGTGCTGATATTATCGAGTGGGTATCAAAGAATTTACACGAAAGATGGTGTCTGGCTGATGTATTGCAACATGGAATTGCATTTCACCATGGTCATTTACCTCGCCATTTAGGTAGTTCTATAGTCGATGCGTTTAATCGTGGGCACGTGAAATACCTTTTTTGCACGTCTACCTTGATCGAAGGCGTCAACACCACCGCCAGAAATGTGGTGCTTTTTGACAAGAAAAAAGGGACAAAGCCGATTGATTTTTTTGACTACAAGAATATCGTCGGTCGTTCCGGGCGAATGAACTTTCATTTTGTAGGCAAAGTGTTTGAGTTCCACAAGAACCCTGAGCAATTGGAATTAAAGGTGGATGTTCCGTTGTTTTCTCAGCAAAATGCACCGCTTGAATTACTCGTTCAGTTGGATAAGGAGGATATTCAGCCCGATGCTGCACACAAGCTTTATGACTTTGAAAATCTCCCGTCAGAGCTTCAGGATGTAATTAGAAAGAATTCAGGCCTTTCAATACAGGGGCAAATTGAGCTCGTTCAAGAATTAGAAGCAAATTTAGCCAAATACAATCATGTGTTGCAATGGAGAACGCTTCCAAAATATGAAGAATTGAACATTTCTATTGATCTTGTATGGAAATATTTCCTTAAACCGACCGACAATAAAGCAGGTATCGTCAGCCCTGCACAATTGGCGGTAATGACAAATCACTACACAATTGGGAAATCAGTTCAATATCTAATTGCAGCAGACTTGAGAAGCGATTACTGGCGTAACACAGTACCTAACGAAACCGAGAGAGTGCAAAAAGTGGTACTTCGAGTTCTAGGGGTATTCAGGCATTGGTTCGAATTCAAGTTGCCGAAACTACTTGCCGGACTTTCAGAAATCCAATCATATGTGTTCACGAAACATAATATGGACACAGGAAACTATTCCTATTTCTGCGCTCTCTTGGAAAATTCCTTCTTTAAAGGATCTTTATCAGTTTTGATGGACTATGACGTTCCTGCATCTGCCATTCGTAAGGTAGAGAGATTATTTAGTGGGCAAGAGGAATGGGAGGATATTTGCAAACGCTTACAGGGAGTAAACCTTGAATCTCTCGGACTCTTGGATTATGAAATAAAAAAATTGAGGGCAGCACTTAGATAGAAATTGCTGACTACACGTAAAAAGCCCGGCTTCGCGCCGGGCTTTTTGTAGTAGTCTATCAGCCTGCCGACGACCCTGCACAACACACAATTGTCTTCAGGTTAGCACCCCGTTTTACGCCTTGTGATACACCTCCGCCCCTTGTTTCACAAATTCCACTGATTTGATTTCCATGCCTTTTTGCAGGGCGGCTTGGGCGTCCATGCCTTCTTTGGCGGCGAAGTCGCGCACGTCTTGGCTGATTTTCATCGAGCAGAATTGCGGGCCGCACATGGAGCAGAAGTGGGCGACTTTGGCGGATTCCTTGGGCAGGGTTTCGTCGTGGAATTCACGGGCGCGGTCGGGGTCGAGGCCGATGTTGAACTGGTCTTCCCAGCGGAATTCAAAGCGCGCCTTGCTCATGGCGTTGTCGCGGATCTGCGCGCCGGGGTGGCCCTTGGCGAGGTCGGCGGCGTGGGCGGCGATCTTGTAGGTGATGATGCCTTCCTTCACGTCGGCCTTGTTGGGCAGGCCGAGGTGTTCCTTGGGCGTCACGTAGCACAGCATGGCGGTGCCGAACCAGCCGATCATCGCTGCGCCAATGGCGCTGGTGATGTGGTCGTAGCCGGGGGCGATGTC
>DHYQ01000040.1:0-1489 GCA_002414205.1 Gallionellaceae bacterium UBA5126
AACCCCGCCAGCCATTCCTCCACCGGCACGGGACGGGCGTACAAATAGCCCTGATGGATCACCGTGCCGTGCTGGTTGAGGAAGTCCGCCTGTTCCTGTGTTTCCACGCCCTCGGCCACCACGTTCAAGCCCATGTGGCGCGCCACCGACAAAATCACCTCCACCAGCGCGGCGTCGTTGGGATCGGTCGTCACATCCTGCACAAAGGATTTGTCGATTTTCAATTCGTCGATGGGCAGGCGCTTCAGGTAGGACAGCGAGGAATAGCCAGTCCCAAAATCGTCCATCGCAAAATGAATCCCCAGCGCACTTAACTGGCGCATGCGCTCTACCATGCTGTCCACATCGTCCAGCACCATGCCTTCGGTGATTTCCAGCGTCAGTTGGCTGGCGGGTGCGCCGCTGCGGCTCAGCGCCTGTTGTACTTGCTCGATAAAATCGCTTTGGCGGAACTGGCGTGGGCTGATATTCACGGCCAGCCGTAGTCCGATGCTGCGCAGCAGCGGCAGACTGAGCAGGTTGCAAGTCGCTTGCATCATCCAGTTGCCGATGTCCACAATCAAGTCGGACTCTTCGGCGATCGGGATAAACGCGCCGGGCTGGATTAAACCGTGCTGTGGATGTTGCCAGCGTACCAGGGTTTCGGCTGCGGCGAGGGTGCCATCGGCACGTACCTGGGATTGCAAAAACAAGCGCAGTTGCCCCTTGGGAATGCCTTGGCGCAATTCATATTCCACGGCAAAGCGCCGTTTATTCAACTCATCGAGATGGGCATCAAAAACGGCGGTTTGGTTGCTGCCTTGCTGCTTGGCGTAATGCAGCGCGGTGTTGGCGCGTCGCAACACATCCAGTGGGGTGTCCAGTGGTTCCGGGAAGAGCGAAATGCCAATGCAGGCGGAGAGCTTGAATTGCTCGCCGCTGAGTGAGAAGGGCTGATTCAGGTTGTGCTGGATGTCTCGCGCCACAGCCAGCGCGGTGAAGATCGCTTGGGCACGATCCGCATCCAGATCCGTCAACAACAGACAAAATTCGTCGCCGGAAATCCGTGCCACGAGATTGGCTTGGCTGTTGGGCAGATGGTTCAGGCGCTCGCCCAGGGCTTGCAACAGGCGGTCGCCGGTAACCGGCCCGGCGGCATCGTTGACGGTTTTAAAGCGATCCAGATTGAACGACAGCAACGCCCCAACCGGTGCCTGGCCCAAATAAGACGCCAGACGTTCCAGTAACAGGGTGCGGTTGGGCAAGCCGGTCAGGGGATCGTAATAGGCCAGCCGATGGATTTTTTCTTCTGTTTGCCGTTTGAGGGTGATGTCTTCCTTCACCGCCACGTAATGGCTGATTTTGCCATTGGGCTCGCGGATGGGGCTGATGTAGGCATGTTCTACGTACAGCTCGCCCTGTTTGTTGAGATTGAAGAAGTCTCCCTGCCAAGCCTTGCCCTGGCTCAGGGCTGCCCAGAGTGAGGCAAAGGTGGCGGGTGGCGTCAGGC
>DHYQ01000040.1:1611-6906 GCA_002414205.1 Gallionellaceae bacterium UBA5126
ATGCAGATCGGTGATTTCGATGCTTTCCGGGCTTTGTTCTACGGCCAGCGACAGTTTGTTCAACATTTCTTCTTTTTGCCGCAGCGCGCGTAAATCCACATAACTGCCGACAAAGCCGACCAGTTGTTGTTGTTGATCCAGAATGCTGCCGATGGAAATCATCACGGGCCGAGGGCTGCCGTCTTGATGGGCCCGCACGCCTTCGCCGTGCCAATGTCCCACTTGTAACAGATGCTGGGTGATTTCATCCGGGCTGACTTCATTCAGGGCGGCTTCAATTGGTTTCAGGCAACCGATGGGTTGCCCGACGATATCCTCTGGCGTGTAGCCAAATAATTCGGTAAAGGCTGGATTGACATAGGTAATCCGGCGCTCCGGGCTGCTCAACACCGTGGCCAGGGGCGATTGGCGCAGCGCGGCACTGAACAGGTCGCGGGTGGCCTCGGCCTGCTTGCGGTGTGTGATGTCGCGGTTGCTGCCGCAACGTCCCAGATATTGCCCCGCTTCGTCCAGAATGGGTTGGCAGGTGTGGTTGATCCAACGTTCCTCGCCGTTGGGCAAATGAATCCGAAAGTCGATTTCAGCGAGGTGATGGCGGTTTTCTCCCTGCACGTTTTGCACATGTTGCTCAAACAGCAGGCGATCTGCCGGATGTAGCCTATCCTGCAACCAGTTGGGGTTGGCCAAGCCTTCTTCCTGGGTGATGCCGAAGACGGTGACGCAGGCGGGGGACAGGTATTGCGTCTTTTGCTGTTGATCGCTCCAGAAAATGCAATCGGCGGAATTTTCGGCCAGCAGGCGATACTGCGCTTCGGAGCGCTGTAATTCAGCACGGGCCGCTTCGGTTTGCTGGCGCGCGCTGAGCGCATCTTCCAGCAGGTTCAGCGCGGCCAGGCGTGCCAGGCGCTGATTTTCCCGCGAGATGTCCTGTAAGGCGGCCAAGTGTTGCTCGACATCCTGCCGCTGGCTACGTTCCTGTGCCATGTCCAGAGCCTTCTGGATGGTGTTCGCCAGACGCAGCGGGCTGTCTTTCAGCACAAAGTCGTCCACCCCCAACTGCAAAATGGTCAGCGCGGCGGCTTCCGTGATCGTGCCGGATACCAGAATGACCGGCATATTGGGGCGGTGTTGCCGCAGGGTGTGCACGGTTTCGGCAAACGGCATGCCGGGGACTTTGTAGTCCACGAGCGCGATGTCCCAAGGATCTTGCAGTGCCAGGGACAGTTCTTGTTTCGAGGCAATGCGCTGACAATACAGCGCCCAGCCTTGCTTATTCAGCAGCCGCTCCAGCAGGGCGAAGTCTGCCGGATCATCCTCGATGTATAACAAGCGCAAAGCGGTGCTCATGTTATGGCGGATCCTTGCGGGGTGGTTGATTGACGGCCAGCCAGTAAACGCCGATACGGGCCACGGTCTCGGCAAATTCAGCAAATTGCACGGGTTTGCGCACAAAGCTGTTGCAGCCATTGGCATAGCTGGACAACCGATCCCGTTCGTCGTCGGAGGAGGTCAGAATGACAATCGGCAAGGTGCTGGTGCGTGGATCGGCGCGCAGGCGGTGTAACACTTCCAGCCCGGATATGCGTGGCAAGCCGATGTCGAGCAACACTGCGACGGGCAAGCGGGCATCGCGGTCGGCAAATTCACCTTCACAGAACAGATAGTCCAGCGCCTGTTGACCATCGCGCACGACATCCACGGTATTTTGCAAACCGGCTTTGCGGAAAGCACGCAGGGTGAGCATTTCATCTTGGGGATTGTCTTCAACCAGCAAAATGGAAGGAAGTTGCATGTGCCGTCCGATCGTTTACCAAGTGGGTTAATGTGGGTTGGGCAGGGTAAAGCAGAAACAGGCGCCTTGATCCCGCTCAGATTGTGCGGTTATTGTACCGCCATGGCGGTGAATGATGCGTTGTACCGTCGCCAAACCGATGCCGATGCCGGGAAATTCTTCCTGTCGATGCAGGCGCTGGAAGGGGTGGAACAAATGCGCCGCATGTTTCGGATCAAAACCTGCGCCATTGTCCTGCACGCGAAATTGTCCATCCTGGCGATAAAAGCGGATCACGGCCTGTTGGGTGTGGCTGGTGTATTTCCAGGCATTATCCAACAGGTTGCGCAGCACGACTTGTAGCATACGCGCGTCCCCCTGCGCCATGAGATCAGGCGCAATGTCGATATCCACCCGGCGTTGCGGCGTTTGTTGTGCCAATTCGTTGAGAATGCTACTGGCCAGTTGTGACAGATTCACGGTTTCAAACTGTATCCCGCCACGTGCGCAGCGCGACAATACCAACAGGCCGTCAATCAGATCACTCATGCGATGGCTGGCCAAGCTGATTTGTTGCAGATACTCGCGTGCCTCCTCCGGTAGTTGCGCGGCATAATCTTCCTGCAAGGCCTCACTAAAACCGCTCATGGCGCGCAACGGTGCACGTAAATCGTGCGACACGGCATAGGAAAAACTATCCAGTTCCTGATTGGCCGCCGTCAGTTCTGCCGTGCGGGCTTGCACGCGCCGCTCCAGCGTGGCATTCAACAGCATGATTTCAGCCTCCGCCTGTTTACGGGCATTAATGTCCACCAGCACGCTGACGAAATATTGCAGTGCAGCCCCCTCGCGGATACCGGCAATGCTGACGCTGGTCCAAACCAGGTGACCCTCCCGGTGCCGGTAACGTTTTTCCAGGGAAAAATGCTCGATTTCACCACGCAAGATTCGTGCCTTTTCGCGCTGGTCGGCCAAGAAGTCGTCGGGGTGCAGCAGATCTTGCAGTGTGTACTGGTAAAAGTCCTGTGGGGTATACCCCAGTATGTCACACAGCGCCTGATTGACGCGCAGCCACTTGCCCTCGGCGGACAACAGGGCCATGCCCACGGCGGCACGCTCGAAGGTGGTCTCGAAGCGCGCTTCGCTACGGCGTAATTGGGATTGTTGTTGCGAGCGGGTCTGGAGCAGGCCTGCCACCCGTGCTTGCAGTTCCTCGACCAAAAATGGTTTGCTGAGATAATCCTGTACGCCCTGTTGCAACATGCGTACCCGGAGTTCGTCATCGGCCTTGGCGGTGAGTAGCACGATGGGAACATCCTGCATGGTCGGCAGTTGGCGCAGGGCGATCACCATGTCATCGCCGCTCATGCGCGGCATCATCACGTCGGACAAAATCAGATCTGGTTGCAAGGACTGCGCCAGCGCCAGCCCTTCTTGGCCATCGCGCGCGCTGTGTACTTGGTAATGCGGGCTGAGTGTTGCGACCAGAAAGGCGTTCATATCCGGGTTGTCTTCCACAACCAGCACACAGGCGCCGTGGTTGTGCACCACGGCGACGGGCGGCGCGGGTTGCGCGGGGGCGCTCAGTTGCTGGCTGAGTACCATATCCAGGGCGGTGACGGGCTGGAACAGCGTGCCCGCCGGGGCATAGCGCGGCAGTTGCACGACAAAATCGGCCCCACCACTGGGCGCGGCGTCGACGTGTACGGTTCCGGCATGCAATTCGACGAACTCTTTGACGATGGATAAACCCAGTCCGGTGCCGCCGAAGGTGCGGTTGCTACGCCCATCGCCCTGACGAAAACGCTCGAAAATCGTTTGCCGGAGTGCTTCAGACACACCGGGGCCGCTGTCTAGCACGTGCAGAAACACCTGCTGCCCATCGGTGTCCAGCGTCAGGGTAATGTGGCCTGAGTCCGGGGTAAATTTAAAGGCGTTCGACAGCAGATTCAGTAGCACGCGCTGGATTTTTTCGCCATCTACTTCGGCAGGTAGTGATTCCGGGCCGATGACCATCAGGCGTATTTGCCGTTCATCGGCCATGGCTTCAAACTGGCTGGTGGTGGTGCGCAGCAATTGGGCCAGATCGAGCTGGTTCCAGTTGACGGTCATGCGGCGGGCTTCCAGTTTGGCGGTATCCAGCAAATCGGTGACATGGCGATACAGCAGTTGTACGTTGCGCAGCATCATTTCCACACTGCGCCGCTCACGCTCGGACAGCGGCTGTTGCAGGCGCTGTTGCAGTGGCGCCAGAATCAGCGTCAGCGGGGTACGCAGCTCATGGCTGATGTTGGCGAAAAACTGGCTTTTCAGCGTGTCCAATTCCAGCGTGCGTTCGTACAGCGCGGAGATTTTTTCGTTGGCTTGCTGGGTTTCTGCCAAGGCGGCACGGGTTTGCGCGCTGGTCTTGGCCAGTTGATGAAATACCCAAGCGTACAAGCCCCCCATGATGATGAAAATGACAATGGAAAACGCCGCTGCTGGGTTATTCAGTTGGAAGGAAAATGAGGGCGGGATAAACACATACCAAACCAACAGGGCATCCAGAACGGTGGCGAGGATGCCAAAACGTAGTCCACCCAGCCAGGCGCTGAAAAAGGCGGCGGGAAAGAATAAAAACCAGACGTAGGGTTTCAGGGTGTCCCACAGCAGCCATTGAATGGCGCAGGCGATAAAGGGCAGCAGTAAAGCCAAAATTTGGCGCGAGTTCATTTTTTGTGTTCCGGTTCGTCGAGAAATGCCAAGGAATAGGGG
Organism: Gallionellaceae bacterium UBA5126; assembly: GCA_002414205.1. Taxonomy (GTDB): domain Bacteria; phylum Pseudomonadota; class Gammaproteobacteria; order Burkholderiales; family Gallionellaceae; genus Gallionella. The sequence continues at coordinate 6,137 of DHYQ01000040.1, forward strand.
GGCGGTAAGCCCAGTTGTTGCGACAGCGCATTGATTTGCTGTTTTAGGGCAATCATGTCGATTTCGCGCCCAACCATGGCGTGGTTGAAGCGCTCCAGTTCCTGATTGCGGGCGTGCAGTTCGGCGCTTTGTTGTCGCAAATTTTGTTCGTACTGTTTCTGTGCGGTGACATCCCGAGCCATACCGCGATAGCCAAGTAGCTGGCCTTGCGCATCCAGAATGGGATAGCCGCTGCTTTGCAGGTGGCGCAGTGTGCCATCTTTGCAGCAATTCAGGTTGTCCAAATCGTGGAAGGGTTGTTGCTGGTGGGATATTTGGCTAAACAGCGCGGAAAGGCGCTGCCCTTCCTCGGCAGGCATCAATTCAAACGGCGTTTTGCCCAATAGTTCCTCGGCAGTGTAGCCCAAAATGTCCTGCACACTGGCCGAGGCGTAGGTGTAGCGCACCTCGGTATCGACTTCCCATACCCAGTCGGCGGAGGCGTGCACGATGTCGGCAAAGCGCTTTTCACTGGCCAGCAGCGCCAATTCGGCTTTTTTACGCTCGGTGATGTTTTCAGTGATGATGATGACTTCATCGGGTGCCGGGGAATACAGCATGAAGGAGAACCAACGATCCAGTTCGCGCAGGTAGTGTTCCCAGCGTTGGGGCTGTTGGGTGCGCGCCACCGCGCCGAAGTGCTGTAAGGATTCCGGGTTGTTTTGGCAATAGCCGGGAATGACGTCGCTGATTTTGCGTCCGATCACCGGTTCGGTGATGCCGGTGATGGT
>DHYQ01000040.1:7013-15884 GCA_002414205.1 Gallionellaceae bacterium UBA5126
GGGCATGTACCACGCTATTGAGCATGTTCTCGAACAGCTTGCGGTAGGTGTATTCCTGCTGCTGCAATTCACCCGCCAGGCGTTTTTCCTGGGTGATGTCACTGAAAGTCAGCAAGGCATATTCCACGGCATGCCGGGCGTCAAACAACGGGGTGGCGCTGACTCTTTTCCAGCGCATGGAGCCATCCCGGTTACGTGTACCGAGCACGGCACCCCGCACCGCTTCGCCACGCAAGGCACGGGCAATGGGGGAGTCCGGGATGGGATAGGGTTGCAGATCTTCCCGAAAGGCTTTCCAGTAGGACAAATCCGGGCGGGCTTGTTGCAGTTCACTCAAGTTGGCCTCCAGGATACGTTCCCCGGCTTGGTTGATGCTGATGATTTGTTGTTGTGGGTTGAACAGCATGACGCCCTGCTCCAGCGCATCCAGCATGCCACGGGTGTATTTCTCGCGTTGGCGCAGGGTGTGGCTGAGTGCGCGTTCGGCACGCAGGATGCTGGCAAGTGGCATGCCGACACAGGACAGCGTCATCAGGAACACCCAAAAATGCAGCAAGCCCGGTAGAGCATCATGTGCGGCAAATACGCCGGTGCCAAGATGCAGGCTGCGCAGGCCAAACACAATTACCGTGCACAGCACCAGCAACACGCCGTGCCAGCCTAGGCGTGCGGCGGCAAAGACCATGGGTAGAAACAGCCAATGGGCGCGTGGCAACGTGCCTAGCCAAGCGTGCGCACCGTCCAGAAACACCCAGTCGCTCATGAGCGCGGTGATGCCTAGCAAGGTGGCACTTTCCAGCAAACGCGCGGGGGTATATTGGTTGGGGATGGGGTGGCGCCACACCAGAAAAAAGGGCGTGACGATCAAAATCCCCAGCGTATCGCCCATCCACCAATGCAGCAGACTTTCTGCCAGATCCACACGATGCAGTTCGCCGGTGAGGAACAGGGTGGTAATGCCGGTCAGGGCGCAAATGGCCGGGGCGAGCAGGCTGGCAGATAACAGCGCCAGAAAACTGCCGAAGGAATCCAAATCGAGGTTGAAGCGACGGCTGCGTTGCAGCAGGTAATCACCTAGCCAGGCTTCCAGCGTGACAGACAAGGCAATGGCGCTGGCGGGTAACAGCGCGTGCTGCGCGGCCCATAATTCCACCGCCAGTGCGCCGATCCAGATGGCGGGTAACAAGCGGGTACCGCCGAGCAGGAGGGCGGCCAGCGCGACGCCACTGGAAGGCCACAGCAGCGTCACCATGCCGTTGCTGGAGTAATACAGCAACATGAGTTTGGCCAGCAAAAAATAGCCGCCGCTAACCAGCAGGAATTGCCACAGTTGTCGTACCGATATGTTGGGGTGTTGTGCTATCGGAGTCATGGGGTGGTGGGGGGATTAACCGGCTGGGGGCGGGCACAGGTAGGCGTGCCAGTCGAAGTAGGGGCCCGGATCGGTTTTTCGCCCGGGTGCAATGTGTTGATGCCCGGCAATGCCGCGCAGCGGGTAATGCTGGCGCAAGCAGTGGGTGAGTTGTTGCAGGGTTTGATATTGTGCCGACAGGAACGGGGTGTGGTCGTCGCCTTCCAGTTCGATGCCGAGGGAAAAATCATTGCAGCGGCTGCGGCCTTGCCATTCGGACGCGCCCGCATGCCAGGCGCGCTGCTGGCAGGAGACGAACTGTATCAGCTCACCATTGCGGCGAATGAAAAAGTGCGCGGACACCCGCAACCCGCGCAGGCCGTCAAAATAGGGGTGGGCATCACAATCCAGGGTGTTGGTAAACAACTGTGCCACGGCGTCACCGTGGAATTGTGCCGGCGGCAGGCTGATGGCGTGGATGACCAGTAACTCGATGGCCGGGTTGTCCGGGCGGGCATCGCAGTTGGGGGAGGGGAGGTGGGGAATGCCCGCCAGCCAGCCTTGGGCATCAATCTTCATCGCCATTGTCTTCCGGGGCCTTGATGCCGAGTCGCTCCATACGATAGCGCATGGTGCGGAAGGTGAGCCCCAGCCGTTTGGCGGCGGCGGTGCGATTGAAGGTGGTTTGCTCCAAGGCGGCCAGCAAGGCTTGCCGCTCGACTTCATCCAGAAAGTCCGGCAACGAATAGCGCCCAGCCGGGGGACGCACGCTATCGCTCATCACCTGATCCGGGCTGCTGCGCTCACTGGGCGACAGGTGCAGGTCACTGACCGTAATCACATTTTGTTCACACAGCGCCAAGGCGCGTTCGATGACATTTTCCAGCTCGCGTACATTGCCGGGAAAGGTGTAGTTTTGCAGCGCAATGACTGCATCCTTGCTGAATTGCACCGCCTGTTCGCCGCGTAAGCGCAACAGGGTTTGCTGGGCGATGTCGGGGATGTCGCTGCGCAATTCGCGTAAGGCGGGCATCTGAATCGGGATGACATTCAAGCGGTAGTACAAATCCTGGCGGAATTTGCCTTCCTTGACGCGCTCGGCCAGATCGTGATGCGTGGCGCTGATGATGCGTACATCCACCGCTTCTTCGACGGTGGCGCCGACCTTGCGCACCTTTTTTTCTTGAATGGCACGCAGCAGTTTGACCTGCATGGTCAGGGGCAAATCGGCCACTTCATCCAAAAAGAGCGTGCCGCCGTGCGCGGCCTGAAAGAAGCCATCACGGTCTTTGTCCGCGCCGGTAAACGCACCCTTGCGGTAGCCAAAAAATTCGCTTTCCATCAGGTTTTCCGGGATGGCCCCGCAATTCACTGCCACGATGGGCCGTTCGCTACGTGCCCCGCTCTGCACAATCAGTCGTGCCGCCAGTTCCTTGCCGCTGCCGGACTCGCCGGTAATGTGTACCGGGGCCTGGCTGCGCGCCACGCGCCCGATCAAGTCACGTACCCGTTGCATGGCGGGTGAGTGCCCCAGCAGGATTTTGTCGCTGATGACCACGTTGGCGTTTTTGGGCAGATTCAGGGCGGATTTGACCAGTGCACGTAATTGGCTGAGGGAAACAGGCTTGTTCAGATAATCAAACGCCCCGGCTTTCAGCGCGCTGATGGCATTCTCCATGTTGCCATGTGCGGTGATGACCGCGACCGGAATGTCCAGATTGTGTTGGGTGATGTGTTGCACCACCTGCAAGCCATCGCCATCCGGCATACGCATGTCGGTCAAGCATAAGTCATAGTTTTTGCGCGCCAGCTTGGCCAATGCGGCTTGCACGCCATTGGCACAATCGACCTCCATGCCCATCTTGATCAGGGTCATTTCCAGTAACTCCAGGATGTCGGGTTCGTCATCCACCAGCAGGACTGTGGGGTTGGGGGGCATGGCAGTCGTATTCATTCAACTTCTCCGAAAATCATTCTGAAACAGGCACCCGTTGTGCCGTCCGTGGAAACATATTCTAGGCGGGTATTGTTGGCTTCGCATAACTCTTTGGCAATATACAGCCCCAGGCCGGTACCCTCCTTTTCGGTGGTAAAAAACGGCTCGAATACATGGCCATGCAATTCGCTTGGAATGCCGGGGCCATCATCCTGGATGCACAAACTGGTTTGTTGCGGCGTGTGTTGCAAAATCAGGCGCAAGCTACCGGGACGGTTTTGCCCGTAGCGCAGGCTGTTGTGGCATAAATTCCACAAGACTTGATTCAGATGACCCCGATCAAAATGCACACGACAGCTCGGTGGTGTTTGCAGATCGCCAATCTCCGGGCTGATTTTTTGCGACTGGCAGAACTCTTCCAGAAAACTGCTCAACACGGGTGGCAAATCCACGCTTTCAGGTTGTGCACGGTCGCGTCGGTTCAATTGCATGACATCCTGCACGATCTGGTTGATGCGCTGGGTGTTGGCCAGCACGATTTGCAGCAGACGTTGCTGGGCCGGGTCGTTGAGGTCTTCTGCCAGCAATTCGCTGGCGTGACTGATGGCGGAGAGTGGGTTGCGCACCTCATGCGCGATGTTGGCGGTCAGACGTCCCAGTGCTGCGAGCTTGATTTGCTGTGCTTCGGCGCGGGCGCGTTGCATGTCTTCCACAAAAATCACCACGCCACGCACCTCTTCGTGTTCAAACGGCACAAAGCGCAAACGGGCTTGTAATCCTTCGTCCAGGGTCAGGATGTCGCCTTGATTGTGCCCGGTTTCCTGCCAGCGGGCGTATTGCGCTGCCAGCAAGGGAAAGGCGCTGCTCAGGCGATTGCCTTGATGGGCTGCGCGGTGTAGCAGGCGCTCGGCGCACGGGTTCATTTGCAGCAACAGACCATTGCCATCGACCACCACCACGCCGTCCTGCATGTCCCGCATCACTTGTCGATTGGCTTCGGACATGCTGAGTAACTCCAGCCCACGTTGTTGCGCCAGCAATTGGCTGTCGACCGCGTATTTGGCCAGGATGTGTGCCAGCCAGGCGACGGCAAAATAAGCCGCACAGAGCAAGCCGACCTGAATGAACTGCGAGGTCATGCCGTCCTTGTACAGCACGTCCATGCCGTGCGCCAACAGCATGCCCATGGTCGCCAGGGCGGCAAAAAGCAGGGTGATTCTGCCTCGGCTAATCAATCCGGCGGCGGTCAGGGAAATCAGCAACAGCAGGCCGAAGTTGCTTTGTACGCCGCCACTGGCATACGAAATCACCGAAAGCAGCACGATATCGCTGACCACCTGCCAACCCAACTGCCACTGAAAGGGTGGGCGACGCAGCCACATGCCGAACAACGACAGTAGTACCAACACGGCGTAGACCCGGCTGGCCTGTCGGAACAGATTAGGCGAGTAGACATCCAGCGGCCAGTCGTTGATGAAGCGATGCGACAGCAGCCAGAACAGCCCGGCCACGGTCAGGCGGTACAGGTTGAAGTAAAACAGCGAGTGCCAGTGCCGATTGCCCTTGTAGGCGTGTAGACGCAGGGTTTTGTTGAAATCAGGAATGGTCGGCATCGCGGTGTTCCGCACAGCAGAAAGTGCGTTGTTGAGACAAGAGGCTTTCGCTGCGCGGCAGGTGAATGCCACAGTGTGCACAACGCACCATGTCTTCTGTGGCGGGAAAGCTGTCGGCGGGCGGTGGGGCTGGCGGGCGACGACGCTGGAAGTTGCGAACCAGGCTGTAAATAAAAATGCCGATCAGCAGTAGTGTCAGCAAGCGCCCCATAATACTTTCCCTTGATAAAAATCCGTCGGCATTCTACGGGTAGGCGCGAAAGGGTGGCAAGGTCAGCCGCCGTATTGCGCGATCAGCTCGTGGAGTGGCTTGGCTTTGCTGAACAGCCAACCTTGGCCGAAATCACAGCCCAAGGTGAGTAGTTCTTGCCGGACATCTTCAGTTTCCACACCCTCGGCCACGACGTTCATGCCCAGCGAGTGTGCCAAGGCGATGGAGGAGCGGACGATTTCCCGGCTTTGTGGCGATTGCACCACGTAGGCGGCAAACGAGCGATCCACCTTCATGGTGCCGATGGGGTAGCGTTGCAAATAATCCAGGCCGGAGTGTCCGGTGCCGTAGTCGTCCACGGCCAGTGAGCTGCCCAAGCTGATCAGTTGGCTCAGGATGACCAAGGCCTCGTCTGGACGCTCCACCATCACGGTTTCAGTCAGTTCCAGTTTCAATTCCTGGGGAGGCATGTGATGGCGATGTATCACCGCCTTGATGTCATCGACCAAGCTGGGTGTGGTCAGTTGGCAGGCGGAGAGATTGACGCTGACAAACGGGTGCTCGTGATGGGTGAGTTTGCGCAGACTGGACCAGTCCTGGCAGGCGCGTTCCAGTGTCCACAAGCCGATATCCAGAATCAGTCCGGTTTGCTCGGCCAGTGCCATGAATTCAGCCGGGGAGACTTGGCCGCGTTTGGGATGGTGCCAGCGAATCAAGGCTTCAAAACCGGAGATCAAACCATCGCGCAAGTCACAGATGGGTTGGTAGTGCAACTGGAATTCATGGCGTGCCAAGGCGCGGGTGAGACCGTGTGCCAGTGAAATTTTATGGGTAGCTTCCCCATGCAGCGTGGCGCGTTGTTTGGATTGGAGTTTACTCAGGGTAGGGGCGCTGGGAGACAGGAGGTTGCGGAAACGCTCCAGCAAGATCGACACCAAATGACGCAGGATGGGGTCGCTTTTGTTCAACAGATCATTGACCAGTTGTCGTTGTATTGGCACCAGCATGGTGCGTTCCAGGGCGCGCACGTTGGCGGTGCGAGGTTTTTCGTCAATCAGGGCAATTTCGCCAAACATTTCACCCTTGCCCATGACCGACAAGATACGCTCGCCGCTGCCGTCATTGATGAACACTTCCACGCTGCCTTCTTCGATGAGATAAGCGCATCGCCCTTCATCGCCCGTCTTGAAAATGATTTTGCCGGGGGGGTAGACCTCACGGTCGAATTCGTCAAACATGACTACGTTCTCCTTAATGGGCTGCTTCGACTGTGACATCGGGTGTTTGTTCCGCTTGCAGGCTATAGACACGGCGGCTGTCGGCACGCAGCACGACGAACTGCCAGCCCATTAAGTCAAAGCGCTCTCCTTGTTTTGGAACCCGACCGGCGGCTTGCAAAATCAGTCCGCCCATCGTGTCGCACTCTTCACGACTGAAATCCGCACCGGTCACGGCGTTGAAATCCTCGATTTCGGTATCGGCTTTCAGGCGATAGCGCCCATGGCCATCCGGGATGACATTGTCTTCGCAAGCATCAAAGTCATATTCATCTTCAATGTCTCCGACAATTTGTTCCAGTACGTCTTCAATCGTCACCATGCCAGACACGCCACCATATTCGTTGACCACCAGCGCCAAGTGATTGCGTTTGCTGCGGAATTCGCGCAGCAGTACGTTCAGACGCTTGGATTCCGGCACAAAAATCGCCGGGCGCAGGCTGTCGCGCAGGTCAAACTCTTCCCCGGCGCAATAGCGCAATAAATCCTTGGCCAGCAAAATGCCGATGATGTGATCCTTGTCGCCTTCTATCACCGGGAAGCGCGAGTGCGTGGTGGCAATCATGTAGGGGATAAATTCTTTGGGTGATTGACTGATGTCGATCACATCCATCTGGGCGCGGGGAATCATGATGTCCCGTACCGGGCGCGCAGCGACTTGCAACACCCCTTCCATCATCGACAGGGCATCCGCATCCAGTAAGTCGCGCCGGTAGGCTTGTTGCAAGATGTCGAGTAATTGCTGGCGATCTTCGGGCTCACCCGACAGCAGCGCGGTCAGGCGAGCCAATAACGAGGGTTTGCGGGGCGCAGAATGGTCCATTATGCAAGCATCTGGTAAGGATCCGGGAGGTGCAATTCTAGCATTAGCTGGGTTTCCAGTGCCTCCATTTCAGCCGCTTCCGCTTCATTTTCATGGTCATAGCCTTGCAAATGCAGCGCGGCGTGCAGGGTCATGTGGGCGTAGTGAGCGCGCAGGGATTTGCCCTGTTCTGCCGCTTCGCGCATGACGACGGGGGCACAAATTACCACGTCGCCTTGCAAGCCGCCGGGCAGGTCGTCATACACGAAGGTCAGCACATTGGTGGCGTAATCCTTGCCGCGATAGGCCAGATTCAACTCGCGCCCCTCCTCCTCATCGACGAGGCGCAAGGTTAGGCCCAGCGGCTGTTGCAGGGCTTTCTGCACCCAGCGGCGAAATTGCCAGCGTGGTGGAATGTCGGCAGCGCTGCTGGCGTATTGCACCGCCATCGACAAAGCATGTTTCTCGACCATCATGCCTGCTCCACCCAGACGCCGCGCAGGGTGTGGCGCACGACTTCGTTAATGTTGACGTGGGTGAATTGGCCGATTAAATGCGCCGGGGCGGCAAAATTCACCACGCGGTTGTTGTCGGTGCGTCCGGCCAATTCGTTGGCATCTTTTTTCGAGCGCCCTTCTACCAGCACGCGCTGCACGCTGCCCAGCATGGCTAGTGCGATGGTTTGTTCGTTGGCGTCGATTTGCAGTTGCAGGCGGCGCAGACGGGCGGCATGGACTTCTGGCGGGGTATCGTCGTGCATTTCCGCTGCCGGGGTGCCGGGGCGCGGGCTGAAAATAAAGCTGAAGCTGCTGTCGAAGCCGACATCCTCAATCAGCTTCATGGTGGCGACAAAATCCGCCTCGGTTTCGCCGGGGAAGCCGACGATAAAGTCCGAGGAAATGCAGATGTCGGGCCGGGCGGCACGCAGGCGGCGGATCACCGATTTGTATTCCAGCGCGGTGTGGCCGCGTTTCATGGCCGCCAGAATGCGATCGGAGCCGGATTGCACCGGCAGGTGCAAATGGCTGACCAGCTTGGGTGTGGTGGCGTATACGTCGATCAAGCGCTGGGTCATTTCCTTGGGATGCGAGGTGGTGTAGCGAATGCGCTCGATGCCGTCCAGCGCGGCGATCGCCTGAATCAGAAACGCAAAATCCACGATTTCGCCATCTTCATGCTCCCCAGCATAGGCATTGACGTTCTGCCCCAGCAACGTCACTTCCTTCACGCCTTGCGCCATCAGCGTTTCCACTTCGCGCATCACGTCGGCAAACGGGCGCGACACTTCCTCGCCACGGGTGTAAGGCACTACGCAATAGGTGCAATACTTGCTGCACCCTTCCATGATGGCCACAAAGGCCGAGCCTGCCGTGGATTGTGGCGTGGGTAGATGGTCGAATTTTTCGATTTCCGGGAATTCAATATCCACTTGCGGCAAGCCGCTCTGGCGACGCGCCTGAATCAGTTGCGGCAAGCGGTGCAAGGTCTGCGGGCCGAACACCACGTCCACATACGGTGCCCGTTTGACGATGGCGTCGCCTTCCTGGCTGGCCACGCAGCCGCCCACGCCGATAATCAGGTTGGGATTTTCCGCCTTCAGGGCGCGAATGCGCCCTAAATCGGAATACACCTTGTCCTCGGCTTTTTCCCGAATCGAGCAGGTATTCAGCAGAATCACATC
>DHYQ01000040.1:15971-19334 GCA_002414205.1 Gallionellaceae bacterium UBA5126
GCCATCTTGTCCGAGTCGTACTCGTTCATCTGGCAGCCGTAGGTTTTGATATACAGTTTTTGCGTCACGCTTGCGCTCTTTTCATCATTCAAACAGTTTCCGCGCCGGGTGGCGCGGTCGCGGCATCATTTGACGCCCAGCAATTCCACATCAAACACCAAGGTGGCATTAGGCGGGATCACGCCACCAGCACCCCGGCGACCATAGCCCATTTCCGAGGGAATAATCAATGTGCGCTTGCCACCAACCTTCATGCCAGCGAAGCCTTGATCCCAGCCTTGAATCACCATGCCTGCGCCCAGCACAAATTCAAACGGTTCGCGGCGATCGAGCGAGCTGTCGAATTTCTTGCCTTTGTGATCAGCCGCATTGGCGTCGTACAGCCAGCCGGTGTAATGCACGGTGATTTTTTTGCCGGAAACCGCTTCTGCGCCCGTGCCGGTTTGGGTATCGTTTTTAATCAGTTGTGTCATGCTGGAACTCTCCATGGTGGTGGGGTTAGGGGGGGTGACGGCGGTCTGTTCGGAGCAAGCCGTCGTACTCAGAATACTGACAAACAACAGCGTTGCCAGGGTCATTTTAGGTGGGGTCATGTTCGTGCTTTCTGCATTGTTGGGACATTCATGCGCGTGCTCTGGGCGCGGGGCGGATTCTAGCTGTTTGCGACCGCACCTGCGGTGTTTTGCAGTGATAACCAGTGGGTGAATACCTCCGCCGGTTTGGGTTTGCGGAATAAATAGCCCTGAAAAATATCGCAACCGTGGCGATCAAGGAATTTCCATTGCTGCGGTGTTTCCACCCCTTCCGCAATGACCTTCAGGCCGAGTGCTTTGCCCATGGCGATGATGGTGCGCACGATGGCCTCATCATCGCTGCTTTGCTCGATTCCGGCGATAAAGCTCTGATCTATCTTGACTTGATCCAAGTGCAGTTGCTTCAGGTAGCGCAGGGAGGAATAGCCCATGCCGAAATCGTCCATGGACAAACGCACGCCGAGCGCTTTGAGGGCATGCATTTTGACGATGGCCGCGTCGACATGATCCAGTGCCACGCTTTCGGTAAATTCTAGCAGTAGCTTTTCCGGCTTGGCGCCGGTGTTCAGCAGGATGTCTTGCACATCCTGCACGAAATCCGGTGCGCGGAACTGCTTTGCACTGATGTTCACGGCGATGCTCAGGTGTGCGGTCAGCGGATTATTGGCCCAGGTTGCCAGTTGCTGGCAAGCCGTCGCCAGCACCCATGCCCCGGTGGAAATAATCAAGTCGGTGCCTTCCAGGGGGGATAAAAAGGCTTCCGGTGTCAGGAGGCCGCGCTGTGGATGTTCCCAGCGCAGCAAGGCTTCGACGCCATGTGGTTGTAAATTGCGATCTACTTGCACCTGATAGTACAGGCGGAATTCGCGCCGTGCCAACGCGTGGTACAGCTCGGCCTCCAACGCCATGCGTCGTTTCAAATCTGCCTGCAATACCGGATCGAAAAAGCGCACGCTGTTGCGCCCGGCCTGTTTGGCCTGATACATCGCGCTGTCCGCTTGTTTAATCAGGGTCGGGATGTCCGGGGTCATGCCCCGAAACAGCACCACCCCGATACTGGGGCTGCTGTGATGTTTGTAATCACGTAATTGATAGGGCTGGTTCAGTGCATGGCGGATTTTTTCGGCCAGAATTTCCGCTTGTGCAGCCGCTTCGTTGGCGCATTGCCCCAGCATTTCCACCACAACGACAAACTCGTCGCCGCCCATACGCGCCACCGCATCGGCATCGCGCACACAAGCATTCAAGCGGTTGGCCACCTCGCGCAGCAGCAAGTCGCCATAGTCGTGGCCTTTGGTGTCGTTCAATAACTTGAACTTGTCCATGTCCAGGTACATCAGGGCACCAAACTGGTTGCTCCGCTTGGAGATGGTTTGAGCGACTTCCATTCTTTCAGACAGCAGCCGCCGGTTGGGGAGCTTGGTCAACTCGTCGTAAAACGCTTGTTGCGTGCGTTTGGCGACCTGCGCTTCCAGATTGCGGTTTTCATCACGTAAATAATCCGTGGCGGCTTTGAGCGCCAGTTGCGTGCGGATGCGGGCCAATAAAATGGCGGGATTGACTGGCTTGGTAATGTAATCCACCGCACCGAGCGCCAGACCATGCTCTTCATCCTCGGCATCGGCCTTGGCGGTGAGAAAAATAACGGGAATGCCGCAGGTATCCGGGTTGAGTTTTAATTGCCGACAGGTTTCATACCCATCCATGTCCGGCATCATGATGTCCAGCAAAATCAGCGCGGGCGGGCGTTCCGAACCGGCAATCATCAAGGCCTTGCGCCCGCTGTTGGCCACCCGCACCGGATAGCTGTCCGACAGCACGCTGCTAATCATGGAAAGATTGTCGGGCGTATCGTCCACGACCAGAATGCCGGGACGATGTTCGATAATTTGATTCAGAGGGCTCATTGCCACGCTCCGTGTGCTGGCCTCAGCGCGAAGGTCGAGCCTGCTTGGCGGGCTGCGCGGTGGTTCTGCGAAAGGTAGACGAATGAATTCATTGGACAGGTACGGGTGCAATGGCAGTGTGGATGGATTTTACCCCCCGTCATGCGGCCGACAGGCCTATCGACACGGTGCGCGATTATATCGTTGTCTTTGCTGTGTTGATACGAGTTTGCCGGGCTTTATGTGCCGATATGCGGCGATCGGGTGCTTTTCGCCCCGTTTTTCCGATGCGGGTGCGTGCAACCGCGTTCAGCGGGCATACGCAGAGATCACGTTTGAGTGATCTCTGCATAGGCGTCTCGAACGTGCGTTCGTAGCCAGACTGGCAACGGTGGCTTAATAGTTCAGCACGGGTGCCAGCCAGCGTTCCGCTTCTTCCACTGTCCAGCCTTTGCGCTGGGCGTAGTCTTCCACTTGATCCTTATCCACCTTGCCGCTGGCGAAGTATTTGGCTTGCGCGTGAGCGAGGTAGAAGCCGGAAACCGCTGCGGTGGGCAGCATGGCATAGCTTTCGGTCAGGGTGATGTCGGCGTTTTGCGGAGCTTGCAGCAGCTCGAACAGCGCGCCTTTTTCGCTGTGATCGGGGCAGGCGGGGTAGCCGGGGGCGGGGCGGATGCCGCGATATTGCTCGTCAATCAGGCTGTCGTTGTCGAGGGCTTCACCCGCCGCGTAGCCCCAGTATTCGCGCCGCACGCGCTGGTGCAGGTGCTCGGCGAAGGCTTCGGCCAGACGGTCGGCCAGGGCTTTCAGCAAGATGGCGTTGTAGTCGTCGTTGGCGGCTTCAAAGGCGGCCACACGGGCGTCGATGCCAATGCCGGTCGTCACGGCAAACGCGCCGATATAGTCGGCTACGCCGCTGTCCTTGGGCGCGATATAGTCGGCCA
>DHYQ01000040.1:19462-19593 GCA_002414205.1 Gallionellaceae bacterium UBA5126
ACTTGATTGGCCGGGAACAGGCCAAACACGGCGTTGGCGGTCAGCCATTTTTCGTCGATGATTTGCCGCAACATGGCTTGCGCGTCGGCGAACAACTTGGTGGCTTCTTCACCCACCACTTCGTCCTGCAA
>DHYQ01000040.1:19673-20248 GCA_002414205.1 Gallionellaceae bacterium UBA5126
ATGAACTGGGCGATTTCCGCCAGCGGGTAGTCGCGCAGGGATTGCACGCCGAGGAAGTTGGGCTTGGCGGGCGTGTTGGCGGCCCAGTCCGTTTTCACGCCCAGTTGGCGTGCTTCGGTCAAGCTGACGTGGCTGCCTTTACCTTTCTTGCCTTCGTGCTGTTCCCGCGCCGCTTGCTGGTCGGCCTTCACTTCGGCGATGTAGTTGGCGCGCAGGGTGTCGGACAGCAAGTTGCTGCACACGCCCACGGCGCGGGAGGCGTCGGTGACGTACACCACGGTGCCGCTAGGATAATTCGGCGCAATTTTCACGGCGGTGTGCACGCGGGAAGTGGTCGCGCCGCCAATCAGCAGCGGGATGGTGAAGCCTTGGCGCTCCATTTCCTTGGCCACGTGGGCCATTTCTTCCAGCGAGGGGGTAATCAGCCCGGACAGGCCGATGATGTCGGCGTTGTGTTCGCGGGCGGTTTTGAGGATTTCCTCGCACGGCACCATCACGCCCATGTTCACGACTTCAAAGTTGTTGCATTGCAACACCACTGTCACAATGTTTTTGCCGATGTCGTGCACGTCGCC
>DHYQ01000040.1:20403-20864 GCA_002414205.1 Gallionellaceae bacterium UBA5126
TGCGGCAAAAACATCTTGCCCGCGCCGAACAAATCGCCGACCACGTTCATGCCGGTCATCAGCGGGCCTTCAATCACATCCACCGGCTGCGTGGCTTGCTGGCGCGCTTCTTCGGTATCTTCCACGATGTAGGTGGTGATGCCGCGCACCAAGGCGTGGGTCAGGCGCTCTTGCACGGTGTTGTTGCGCCAGGCCAAATCTTCCACTTGCGCCTTGCCGCCGCCCTTGAAATTTTCCGCCAGCGTGACCAGTTTTTCGCCCGCGTCGGGGTGGCGATTCAACACCACGTCTTCCACGGCAGCGCGCAAATCCGGGGCCAGCTCTTCATACACGCCCAGTTGCCCGGCGTTGACGATGCCCATGGTCATGCCAGCCTGAATGGCGTGGTACAGGAACACGGTGTGAATCGCTTCGCGCACCGGCTCGTTGCCCCGGAAGGAGAACGACACGTTGGACACGCC
>DHYQ01000040.1:20972-32230 GCA_002414205.1 Gallionellaceae bacterium UBA5126
GATGAAGTCCACCGCGTAGTTGTTGTGTTCTTCAATGCCGGTGGCGATGGCGAAAATGTTGGGGTCGAAGATGATGTCTTCCGGCGGGAAGCCGACCTCGTTCACCAGCACGTCGTAGCTGCGCTGGCAGATTTCCACCTTGCGCTGGTAGGTGTCGGCCTGACCTTTTTCGTCAAAGGCCATGACCACTGCCGCCGCGCCGTATTTTTTCACCAGCGTGGCGTGGTGGATAAAGGCTTCCGGGCCTTCCTTCAGCGAAATCGAATTGACGATGGCCTTGCCCTGCACGCATTTCAGCCCGGCTTCGATGATGTCCCACTTGGAAGAGTCGATCATCAGCGGCACTTTGCTGATGTCCGGCTCGGAGGCAATCAGCTTGAGGAAGCGCACCATGGCGGCGTGGCCGTCCAGCATGGCGTCGTCCATGTTGATGTCGATCACCTGCGCGCCGGTTTCCACCTGCTGTTTGCAAATTTCCAGCGCCTCTTCGTATTGACCTTCCATCACCAAGCGTTTGAACTTGGCCGAGCCGGCCACGTTGCAGCGCTCGCCGACGTTGACGAACAGCGATTGCTCGCCGATGTTAAATGGCTCCAGCCCGGACAAGCGACATTCCACCGGGTTGCTGGGCAGTTGGCGCGGCGCGATGTCGCGCACGGTGTCGGCAATGGCCTGAATGAAATCCGGCGAGGTGCCGCAGCAGCCGCCGATGATGTTCAAAAAGCCGCTTGCCGCCCATTCTTTGATGTGCCCGGCCATGTTTTCCGGCGTGTCGTCATAGCCGGTGGGGGCCAGCGGGTTGGGCAGACCGGCGTTGGGATGCGCCGACACATAGCAGTTGGCAATACGCGACAATTCTGCCACGTACTGGCGCAATTCCTCCGCGCCCAGCGCGCAGTTGAAGCCGATGGAAATCGGCTTGGCATGCGCCAGCGAGTTGTAAAACGCTTCCGTCACCTGGCCGGACAAGGTGCGCCCGGCCTTGTCGGTGATGGTGCCGGAAATCATGATGGGCCGGGTTTCGCCGCGTTGCTCGAACACCTGTTGCACGGCAAAAATCGCCGCCTTGGCATTCAAGGTGTCGAAAACGGTTTCAATCAAAATCAAGTCCGCGCCGCCGTCCATCAAGCCGTTGGTGGCCTCGGCATAATCCGTGACCAGTTGGTCGAAGGTGATGTTGCGCGCTGCGGGGTCATTGACGTCGGGGGAAATGGTGGCGGTTTTGTCGGTGGGGCCGAGTACGCCTGCGACAAAGCGTGGTTTGTCAGCGGTTTCATATTCGTCGCACGCCGCCCGTGCCAGCGCCGCCCCGGCCTTGTTCAGCTCGTAATTCAGCGCCTCCATGCCATACGCCTTGAGCGTGGTGGCATTCGCGCCGAAGGTGTTGGTTTCGATGATGTCCGCGCCCGCCGCCAGATATTCGCAGTGGATGCCTTTGATGACTTCCGGCTTGGTCATCACCAGCAAGTCGTTGTTGCCCTTGAGGTCACGGTGCCAGTCGGCAAAGCGCGTGCCGCGATAGTCCGCCTCGCCCAGCTTGTGACGCTGAATCATGGTGCCCATCGCCCCATCCAGGACGAGGATGCGTTGTTGCAACAGGGTTTCAATCGGGTGTTTGGTAGCAGACATGGCAGAGCTCGTGCAAAAAATGAGGGCGGATTTTACCACGCCGCATCTGGCGGTTCGTGCAAATGCAAAAGCCCCCTTGCGGGGGCTGGCGTGAACGGCAATGGCAGGGGATTTACCAGCCGGATTCGCGCTCTGGTGTGGCGGTAATGTTGTGGATGCTCAAGTCGGCACCATTGAACTCATCTTCGGGATCCAGACGAATACCGACGGTGCTCTTCAGCAAACCATACACCGCAAAGCCGCCGGCCAAGGCAATGCCGACGCCCATCAGGGTGCCGATCAATTGCGACATAAAGCTGATGCCGCCGACACCGCCCAGCGCTTTGGCACCGAAAATGCCTGCCGCGATGCCGCCCCAAGCGCCGCACAGGCCGTGCAATGGCCAGACGCCCAGCACGTCGTCGATTTTCCAGCGGTTTTGGGTCAGGGTGAACATCACCACAAACAAGGCACCGGCCACGGCACCCACCACCAGCGCACCGACGGGGTGCATCATGTCAGAGCCTGCGCAGACGGCGACCAGCCCAGCCAGTGGGCCATTGTGCAAAAAGCCGGGGTCATTCTTGCCCAACCACAGCGCGGTCAAGGTGCCGCCTACCATGGCCATCAGGGAATTCACCGCCACCAAGCCGCTGATGCCGTTGATGGTTTGTGCCGACATGACGTTAAAACCAAACCAGCCCACGGTCAGAATCCACGCGCCCAGTGCAAGGAAGGGGATGTTGGAGGGTGGATGTGCGGCGACTTGTCCTTGTTTGTTGTAGCGACCACGACGCGCACCCAGCAAGATCACGGCGGCCAGCCCGATCCAGCCACCCACGGCGTGTACCACCACGGAGCCGGCAAAATCGTGAAACTCCGCACCAAAAGCGCCCTTTAACCAATCCTGAATGCCAAAACGATGGTTCCAGGCAATGCCTTCAAAGAAGGGATACACCAGACCGACTAACAGAAAGGTGGCGGCCATTTGTGGATTGAACTTGGCACGTTCGGCAATCCCGCCCGACACGATGGCCGGAATCGCCGCCGCAAAGGTCAGCAGGAAGAAAAACTTCACTAAATCGTAGCCGTTGTTGGCGGCCAGTTTGTCTGCGCCGTCGAGGAAGTTAATGCCGTAGGCAATGCTGTAGCCGATGAAGAAATAGGCCAGCGTGGACACGGCAAAGTCGGTCAAAATTTTGACCAGCGCGTTGACTTGATTCTTTTTGCGCACGGTGCCGACTTCCAGAAAGGCGAAGCCTGCGTGCATGGCCAGTACCATAATGGCACCGAGCAGCACAAAAAGGGTGTTGTTGCTATTAGTGAGTGCTTCCATCGTTTGCTCCTGAATGATAACTGGCTATGCACCAAGCAAAAGCCATTCCATTTTTTTAGAGCATTGATTTATATGAATCTATTTTTGTACGCACCAGTTTGGAATTTTTGCCATCCCCTGTTTTGGTGCATACGAGTGTGCATTGCACTGATTTGATGCACACATTTGGTGCAGAGTGCTGCGCGATTGGTAGACAATAAAAAACGGGCAACCCATGACAGGTTGCCCGTTGCGCAGCGGCGAGGATTAAACGTCCAGGTTTTTAACGCCCAACGCGTTTTTCTCGATAAAGGCGCGACGAGGTTCCACCACGTCGCCCATCAAGGTCGTGAAAATTTCATCCGCCGCAATCACATCTTCAATGCGCACCTTCAGCAAGATACGGTTCTGCGTGAACATGGTGGTTTCCCACAGTTGCTCAGGATTCATCTCGCCCAGTCCTTTGTAGCGTTGAATGCTCACGCCACGCTTGGCTTCTTCCAGTAGCCATTCAATCGCTTGCTTGAAGCTGGAAACAGCGCGTTTCTGTTCTCCCCGTGCAATGTAGGCAGAGGATTGCAGCAACCCACCCAGCACGTCGGCGGCCTGACGGATTTGCACATAGTCGCTGCCGTGCAGGAATTCGCCGTCGATATAGCTGACGGAGGCGTTGCCATGCTGAATTTTGTCCAGACGCAGACGGTAGTCCGTGTTGTCATCGCTTTCCACGTGAACCCGAATTTGTCCGCCACAGGCGGCTTGCAACAGTTCGGCGCTGTGTTGTGCGGCGGCTTCATCTGTCAGGGACAGGGTGGGCAGGTTGAGCAAGGCGTGACTGGCTTCGGGCGCAATAAAGCGTGCCAGACGGTCAATGACGGCCTCGGCGAGGAAGTATTGCTTGGCGATGCTTTCCAGTGCCGAGGACTGAATCGGTTCGGCGTCGGCGGCGGGATACAACTTGGCATTGTTCAGCGCCGCTTGCAGCATGTAGATTTTCAGTTCCTGATCGTCTTTCAGATAACGCTCATCGCGCCCCTGTTTGATTTTGTACAGGGGGGGCTGGGCGATGTAGATGTGTCCGCGCTCCACCAATTCCGGCATTTGCCGATAGAAGAAAGTCAGCAACAGGGTACGGATATGCGAGCCGTCCACGTCCGCGTCGGTCATGATGATGATGCGGTGATAGCGCAGCTTGTCCGGGTTGTATTCGTCCTTACCGATGCCGGTGCCCAGCACGGTAATCAGGGTGGCGATTTCCTGCGAGGCGATGAGCTTTTCAAAGCGGGCTTTTTCCACGTTCAGAATTTTGCCCTTCAGTGGCAGAATGGCTTGGAATTTGCGGTCACGGCCCTGTTTCGCGGAGCCGCCCGCAGAGTCCCCTTCCACCAAGTACAGCTCAGACAGTGCTGGATCCTTTTCCTGACAGTCGGCCAGCTTGCCCGGCAAACCCATGCCGTCCAGCACGCCCTTGCGCCGGGTCAGTTCGCGTGCCTTACGGGCCGCTTCGCGCGCGCGGGCAGCCTCCAGAATCTTGTTGACGATGATTTTGGCGTCCGCCGGTTTTTCCAGCATGAAGGCGCTCATTTGTTGGGAGATCAGTTCCTCGATCACCGGGCGCACTTCGCTGGACACCAGTTTGTCCTTGGTTTGCGACGAGAACTTGGGGTCGGGCAATTTTACCGACAGCACAGCGGTCAACCCTTCGCGCATGTCATCCCCGGCGGTTTCCACCTTGGCTTTTTTCGCCAGTTGTTCCGCTTCGATGTAATTGTTCAGCGTGCGGGTCATGGCCGTGCGCAACGCAGTCAAGTGGGTGCCACCATCACGTTGCGGAATGTTATTGGTGAAGCATTGCACGCTTTCCTGATAGGAGTCATTCCACTGCATGGCGATTTCGGCGGTAATGCCGTCTTTTTCCCCGCTGGCATAAAACACGGTCGGGTGCAGCGCGGTCTTGTTGCGGTTCATGTATTGCACGAAATTGCGAATCCCGCCGACGAAGGCGAAATTTTCTTCCTTGCCGGTACGATGATCGTGCAGGGAAATTTTGACCCCATTATTCAGGAATGATAATTCGCGCAGACGCTTGGCCAGAATATCGAAGTGATATTCCACCAAGCCGAAGGTTTCGATAGACGCCATAAAATGGATCACGCTGCCTTTTTTGCGCGAAGGGCCCACCACTTTCAGCGGAGCCACCGTGTCGCCGTGATGAAACTCGACAAAATGCTCTTTGCCATCACGATAGATGGTCAGCTTCAACCAGTCGGACAGCGCATTCACCACTGACACCCCGACGCCATGCAGTCCGCCGGATACCTTGTAGGAATTGCTGTCAAATTTGCCGCCGGCATGCAGCACCGTCATGATGACTTCGGCCGCAGAGCGCTGCTCTTCGGCGTGAATATCGGTGGGGATGCCTCGCCCGTTATCACTGACGCTGATCGAATTGTCGCCATGAATGATGACCACGATTTCATTGCAGTGCCCGGCCAGGGCTTCATCCACCGCGTTGTCTACCACCTCGAAAACCATGTGATGCAGACCGGTGCCGTCGTTGGTGTCGCCAATGTACATGCCGGGACGCTTGCGCACAGCCTCCAAACCTTTAAGGACTTTAATGCTGCTCGAATCGTATTCGCTCATGGTGTTTTTCTCTTGAGTGTTGAATGTTTCACGTGAAACGGTGGGGGTTACAAGCGCATGGGCATGACCACGTAGCGGAAGTTTTCCTGTTCCACGGAGGTGAGGAGTACGCTGCTGTTCATGTCGCCAAAAGAAAAGATGGTGTTTTCGCCGCTCATGTTGTTCAGCCCATCCATCAGGTAATTGACATTGAAACCGATGTCGAGGGCGTTGCCGTCGTAATGTGTATCAATGTCTTCTTGCGCTTCTTCCTGTTCGCTATTGCTGCTGATGACGCTGAGATTGTTTTCAGTCAGCACCAAACGCACCCCCCGGAATTTTTCGTTCGACAAAATGGCAACCCGTTGCAGGGCTTGTTGCAGTTGCAGACGGTTTAATGGCAGTTGATTGTGGTACTTGGGAATCACGCGTTGATAATCCGGGAAGCGACCATCAATGACTTTGCTAATTAGTGTCGTGTCAGAAAAAACGAAGCGGATTTGCTGCTCCGAAAACTCGATGCTGACTATTTCTTCGTTTTCATTCAATAGCTTATACAGCTCCAGTATGGTTTTGCGTGGCACGATGATGTCTTGTTTTTCGTGTTCGCTGGCCAGCGTGGTGGCGTTGTAGGCCAGGCGGTGGCCGTCGGTGGCAATCGCTTTGAGTTGATTGCCATCGACCACCAGCAGCAAGCCGTTCAGGTAATAGCGTACATCCTGCTGCGCCATGGCGTACTGGACGGAGTGTAACAAGGTTTTGAGCTGGCCTTGCGACAGGGTGATTTTGTGACCTTGTGTCGTCTGGTTGGGCAGCAGCGGAAAATCTTCGGCAGGCAGGGTTTGCAAGCTGAAGCGGCTTTTGTTGGCTTTGACCAGTGCTTTGCTTTCCGCCAAATCGATGGAGATGCTGCTTTGCTCCGGCAGAATGCGCAGGATGTCCTGCAATTTTTTGCCGCCCAAGGTGATGGCGGCATCGGGCAATACATGGTCATCCAAGGTCACGCTGGTGCTGATCTGGATCTCCATGTCACTGGCGGTGAAGTGCAGGCCGCCCTGCTTGGCTTCGATCAGAACGTTGGACAGGATGGGCATGGTCTGCTTGCGCTCCACGATGCCATTGACGATTTGCAGTGGTTTCAGCAAGGTTTGCTTGTCAATTTTCTGGATAAACATGGTCAGTGCCTCAAAAATAAGTATGGCCTCGTCTGATCGGCGTTAGCCTTTCAGCATCTGTTGCAGGGTTTTGAAATCAGAATCAAAAGTGGGGTCGTTTTCGCGCAATTCCGCGACGGCCTTGCAAGCGTGGATCACGGTAGAGTGATCCTTGCCGCCGAAGGCGTGGCCGATTTCCGGCAGGCTGAGGCTGGTGATGTCGCGGGTGAGCGCCATGGCCATTTGCCGGGGGCGTGCCAGATTGCGAGTGCGTTTCTTGGACAGCAGATCGACTAGCTTGATGCGGAAGTAGTCGGCCACGGTTTTCTGGATGTTATCCACCGAAATCATGCGACTTTGCGCCACCAGAATATCCTTCAGGGCCTCCTTGGCGCTGTCCACGCACACTTTGCGCTTGTGGAACTTGGCATAGGCTTCGACGCGTTTCAGCGCGCCTTCCAGTTCGCGCACGTTGGAGTTGATATGCTGGGCGATGAAAAACGCCACCGTGCTGTCCAGCACGTAGCCGTTCAGCGCCGCCTTCTTCAGCAGAATCGCCACGCGCATTTCCAGCTCAGGCGGCTCGATACCGATGGTCAAGCCCCAACCAAAGCGCGACACCAAACGGCTTTCCAGTCCAGGTATTTCCTTGGGGAAATTGTCGCTGGTGAGAATCACCTGCTTGTGCGCATCAATCAGGTTGTTGAAGGCGTAGAAAAACTCTTCCTGAGTCTTGCTCTTGCCCGCGAAAAACTGGATGTCATCAATCAGCAGCACGTCCAGCGACTGGTAATACTGTTTAAATTCTTCAAACTTGTTGGTTTGATAGGCTTTCACCACGTCGCTGACATAGCGCTCGGCGTGCATATAGCAAATTTTGGCATTGGGGCGGGTGGCGCGAATCTGGTTGCCGATGGCCTGCGATAAATGCGTTTTGCCTAGCCCTACCCCGCCGTAGATGAACAGCGGGTTGTAGGACTCGCCCGGCAATTCGGCCACTTGGGTGGCGGCGGCAAAAGCTAATTGATTGGCTTTGCCGATGACGAAATTGTCGAAGGTCAGCGCGCCGTTCAATTTGCCGTAGTTACGGAAGCCACTGTCGCTGCGGGCGGGTTTGTTTTCCTTGGATTCGGCGGGCTTGTTTTCGACCGGGGCTTCCACGGCTGCTGCGGGTTTCTGCGCAGGTGCCTTGGTCGCAGTTTTGGCGGCGATGCGAAATTCAAAATGGGGGAGCGCGGGATAAAAGGCGCTGGCCTGTTGCTGGATTTCCTTCAGAAAGCGATCCTGCACGATTTTCAAGGTAAAACTATTCGGCGCAATCAGCACCAACACACCGTTTTCCTCAAGCAAGCGCAAGGGTTTGATCCAGGCATTAAATTGTTGTGCAGGCAAGGCAGTTGCAAAACTGCTCAGACAAGCTTGCCAGAGTGCATCATCCTGGGTCATGAGAGGAAAAGTCGCGGAAATGAAAGCGCATGATTTTACCGCAAACCCGGACTTATCCACAGAGTTTATTCACAAGGCTTATTCACTTTCCAGCTTGTCCGAGGAGGTAAACATCCAGGTGCGGGTAATGGTCAGGATGTCGGTATCGCGTTTGATTTCCGCGCTGAAGGGCGAGAACGGGGCGGCCAACCGGACGATATGCATGGCAGCGGCGTCCAGCAGCGGTTTGCCGGAAGAGCGATCGACTTCCACCTTTTCCAAAGTGCCATCGGCGCGGATGGAAACACTCAGCGTCAGCTTGCCAAAAACCTGATCGCGGCGCGCCTGGGCGGGATAGTTCAGATTGCCGACCCGCTCCACCTTGATGCGCCAATCCTCGATGTACTGCGCGAAGCGATATTCCTTGGTGCGGGCACCGAGAAAGCGCCGCCGTGGCATCTTTTGGAAAGCCTCATTATTTTTGCTGATCTGTGCCTCCAGTCGGGCGATTTCCAGACTGCGCGCCACCAAATCCTCGCCGCTCAGGGTGGGCGTCTTGGAGGGGGAGGTTTCCGCCGTGGGGGTAACTTGATGTGGGGCTTGTTGCTGGGTCAGTACGTGCTTGTTATTGGCTGCCACCTGGCCTTGTTGGCGTGTGGTTTGCTCCGGCACGAATTGCTTGTCGTCGCGCAGGGTCGGTAGCGAGGTTTTGGCCTGACGATCTTCTGCCACATTGCCGCCGCCATCCAGATTGGCCTGCGCCAGCGCGTCTGCCGTCACCGGGCGGCTGTTGGACTTGCTGTTGACCAGCACCACCTTCAGCGGTTGCTGGCGGTTGAAAATGTTCTTGCGCGGGTCGGGCAGCACAAAACCGACCTCAAACAGCACAAAGGCGTGAAACGCCAAGGAAAACGCCATCGCTCCGGCCAGCCACTTCAAAGCCTGGGTTTGCCAAGGCGCGCCGCTGAACATATTCATACGCATCAACAAGCCTCGCTCTCCTCTGTTGCCACTGCCTCGGATACGGCGCTGACAAAACGGCTACGCACGTCCATACCGATTAAATCAATCTCGGTAATCGCCAGGCGTACCCGGCTGCCATTCGGCAACTCCGGCAGGCTGTGCGCCTTGAACACCAGCGGCAGGCCATCCACGCGCACGATGTTTTCGCGCAGCACCAATGCCTCCACTTCCTGCTTGTCTTCCTGCAACAGCCAGCGCAGACACCAGTAGCGCTCCATATTGCGCTGGTGGTCGTTGTACACGCCATACGCCACTTCAAAGTCGCGCAGCACGGTAAACAGGCCGGGGTCGCCCTTGGCATACACCGGCGCGCCATCGGCCAGCATGGCCATGATTTGGCGTTGATTGACCATATCCACATAGCGCCGCAGCGGCGAACTCGACCACATGTATTGCGCCACGCCCAAGCCCTGATGCGGCGCGGCCACGGTGCTCATCTTCACCTTGCCGTTGTTCTGCGTGCGATACAGGCCGGGGAAGCCGTGCTCGTCCAGTTGCTTGCCCCACGTGCTGTTGACCAGAATCATTAGCTCCGACACCAGCTTGTCGATGGGCGAGCCGCGTTTGCGCACGCCTATCGTCACGCGGTCGTTTTCGACGTGGAAGTTGTAATCCACCTGATTATTGTTGTCGGCGGGCTTGCCGCGCAGCGCTTCCAGTTGACGGGCAAAATGCCACAAAAACGTCAGCTCTTCGGCGTATTCATAATCGAGCTTGCCTGCCGCCAGCGATTCTTCGTTGAACAGCGGCTCCAGCGTGTCGTGGCGCAAATTGGCTGCCACATGCACCCGCTCCACGCGGCTGCTGACGTTGCTCATCTCGAAGCTGTCCGGCTGCACATCGACATACATCGACAGCGTCGGGCAAACGCGATCCGCTTCCAGCGTGAAGGCCTGCACCACGCTGTCCGGCAACATGGTAATTTTCTGCCCCGGCATATACACCGTGGATAAGCGGTTGGCGGCAATGCGGTCGCAATCACCGTCGCGCAAAATGCCCAGTGCCGGGGCGGCGATGTGAATGCCAACGCGCCATTGCCCGTCATCCAAGCGTTGCAGCGAAAACGCGTCGTCGATTTCCGTGGTGGTGGCATCGTCAATGCTGAACGCCAGCACCTCGGCCAGCGGCAACTCGTCCCAAGCGGCGATTTCCACCGCCGGGAAGTCCGTACCCTTGGGGAAATGCTCGAACAGGAATTTGCCCAGATGGTAGTCGTGCGTGGAAGGCAACGCGCCGCAGCGATGCAACAAATGCGCCGCCGACAAATGCGTGGCGGCACAGGCGGCTTCCAGCGCCTTCACCTCCAGCGTGTTGCGGTCGGGCTGATACAACAACTGGGTCAGCAGCGGGCGGAACTCTTCTGGCAAGGTAAAGGCGATCAATTGCTCGGTGTAGCGCGCTTGCAGCGCCAATTGCTGGCGCTTTTTCTCCGCCCCGGCCAGCGCGGCTTTCAACACCTCCGGCGGCGCAGCGCGATAGCGGCCTTTGCCCTTTTTGTGAAAATAAATCGGCGCGCCATGCAGGCGCATCAACACCGCTGCCGCTTCCAGCGCCGACGGCTTGTGACCGAAATACTCCTCGGCGATGTCCTCAAAACCGAATTCCTCCGCCGGGCAACATTCCCACAAGAATTCCACGTCGATGTCCGCCAACAACGGCTCGGTCTGCGGCAAAAACTCCGCCAGCCCCGGCTGCGCAAAGCGCAGCATCACATTCGCCAGCTTGATCTTGCTGCGCTTGCCCGACAGGCTTTCCACTTGCAACGTACTGGGCGATTCCACCATCACATTGCCAACCTTGAAGCCGCCGTCTTCTTCGTAAAGGATATTCATAACATCAGCCAAAAAATAAGGCGCGAATTATAACAGGGCAAAACGGCTGCATTGCGCAGCCGAGCAAGAGACGAAATCAAAAAGAAAAATGCGGGCCTGAATCCGTGGGGTCACACAGTGAATGGCATCAAATTGGTGTCGGGATCGTGGACAAGTGCCGGGCAGACGTTTCAATCCTCGCCCCCCGGTTTTGGGGGGCGCTACCCCCGCTGGCGGGAGCGGCTTGGCAGTGCTGAAGCCGTTTCAATCCTCGCCCCCCGGTTTTGGGGGGCGCTC
>DHYQ01000067.1:0-4433 GCA_002414205.1 Gallionellaceae bacterium UBA5126
TTGTCGCTCTTCCACAGCGCGATGTCGGCGGTCATGTTGACCTCTTGTGGCATCCAGTGATTGGCGCAAGCGTTCAGATACTTTTCCCAGGCCCACTTGTACTTGAAGGGCACCAATTGGTTCACATCGGCGGAGGAATTAATGATGCGTTTATCTTCCACGCGGATGCGGCCAGTGCCCACCGTTGCGGTGGGCACCGCATTTGCCAGCACGGGATCATTCGCCGAAGCCACAGGGACGGCTGCCGCCGCGCCTTGGGGCAACTTGCCAAACGACATACCGCCCATGCGCATCATGCCGGCGGGCAGAACGGGCGATTTTTTCTCTTCTTCAAAATTCAGCATATAACTCTTTATTTTCAACAGGTTGAATAAACAAAATCCCGCCCGGATGCGCAGGAAAAATCGGGCGCTATTTTACCATCCAACGGCCAGTTTTGGAGGGCCAACACGGCTTGGCCGCGTGCGCAAAATCCAACAAGGTTTGCTCGAAATCCGCCAGTGGCAAGGGCTCGCCGAATAAATAGCCCTGAAATTGCGCGCAGTGCGCTTGGCGCAACAAATCGTATTGCTCTTCAGTTTCCACCCCTTCGGCAATCACCGCCAACCCCAAACTGTTCGCCACGGCAATAATGGTGGTGACGATCGCCTGATCGCTACTATCCACCGCCAAATCACGCACAAAGGATTGGTCAATTTTGAGCTGATCCAGCGGCAACTGCTTGAGATACTGCAACGAAGAATAGCCAGTACCGAAATCATCCAGCGAAAACTGGAAACCCAGCATTTTCAGCTCGTTCATCATGGCAATCGTCTGATCAATGTCCTTTTGCAACATGCTCTCGGTCAGTTCCAGCTTCAACTTCAGCGGACTGACATCATGCCGACGCACGGTTTCCCACAAGGTCTCGACAAAATCGGCCCGACGGAACTGCTTGGCGCTGACATTGATGGCCATCACCAAATCGCGCGTCAATGGCGAGGATTGCCAAATCTTGATTTGTGCACAGGCTTGATCCAACACCCACTGACCGATATTCAGAATCAAATTACTCTCTTCTGCCACCGGAATGAATTGGTCAGGCAGCACCTTTCCCATCTCGGGTCGATGCCAACGAATCAGTGCCTCCGCCCCGATCGGGGCATTGAAACTATCAATCTGCACCTGGTAAAACAACTCGAATTCGTTCCGTGCCAATGCCCCGCGCAAGGCATCTTCCAGACTTGCGCGCGCATTCAACGCATCCTGCATCTGCTGATCGAAGAAACGCACGGTATTGCGCCCGGCATTTTTGGCCTGATACATGGCAATGTCCGCTTGCTTCATCAATTCTTCAATCGAACGATGACAGTCCTTGTTGAACAACGTGACGCCAATGCTGGAAGTGTTATGGTATTCGTAAGTCTTCAGCAGATAAGGACGATTGATTTCCGTGAGGATTTTTTCCGCCACCATCTCCACTTGCGTGGCCGCCTCCACCGACTGGGAACTCAGGTCTTCCAGCATGACGACAAATTCATCCCCGCCCAGCCGTGCCACGGTATCCACCTCACGCACACAACTCTCCAGACGCCGTGCTACCTGTTGCAGCAACATATCCCCCAGATCGTGCCCCAAGGTGTCGTTCAGGGTTTTGAAGTTATCCAGATCCAGAAACAGCACACTGCCGGAACGCCCGGTACGCGCGGCTGTCGTCACCGCCTGATACAGCCGGTCTATCAGCAGGCGGCGATTGGGCAAATGGGTCAAGGCGTCGAAATAGGCCAGATATTTGATTTCCTCTTCCGCCGCCTTGATCTTGGTGATGTCGGTAAAGGTCGCCACGTAGTTGGTGATCTTGCCGGTGTCATCTTTCACCACCGTAATGCGCAGATATTCCGGGAACAATTCACCATTCTTGCGCTTGTTCCAGATTTCGCCTTCCCAGCCACCGGTGTGCAAAATGCTCTGCCACATGATGGCGTAGAACCCGGCGTCCTGCTTGCCGGACTTCAACAAGCTGGGTTTGCGTCCCACCACATCATCCAGGCTGTAACCGGTAATTTCGCTGAATGCACGATTGACGCGCAAAATGATGTTGTGAGCATCGGAAATCATGATGCCTTCCTGCGCCTCGAAGGCAATTGCCGCCACGCGCAGATTTTCTTCCGCCAACTTGTGGGCGGTGATGTCGCGCCCGATGCCCAACACGCCGATAGTGTGACCGGACTCGTTGTACATCGGCGTTTTGGTGGTTTCCAACAACACCCGGCGACCATCCTGCGCAAAGGTAACCCACTCCTCGTTCACTACCGGCGCGCCCTGCTGCATGGCGATGCGATCACGCTCACGGAAAAAATCCGCCAAACCGCTGTCCACAAAATCGTAATCGGTTTTGCCGACGATTTCAGCTTGCGTTGCCCCGAAAAAGCGCTCAAACATCTGATTACAAGCCATGTACACCCCGTCGGGGTCTTTCAACCACAACAGATCCTGCATGGTGTCGAAAATGGTTTGCAAGCGCGTCTCATAGGACGACTTTTGTTGCATGTACAACTGGTGCATTTCTTCCGACGAAATGGCCAAGGAGCGCTCGGTGATGTAGCGCTCCTGATCGTTATCGTCGTAAGCCTGATTGACCATGGACAGAAACTGCTGCCATCCGCCTAACCCCGGCGCTTTTTCCATGTCCAGCGCCAACTTGCGTAGCTGTCGCAGCAGCAGTCGATTGAAGGGATTATTCATGTTCCCAGAAGGCGGTCAGCGTCATGGTTTGGTTATGCAAATCACAGCGACCACTACGCAATGGAGAAAGTTCCCCATACGAATAAAAACCAATCAAATGGCTTTCCGCTGGCAAGCCCTCACGCACGGCTTCAATTTCCTCTTCCACGCGCTGATTCAGCACCAAGCGTCGGCCAACACAGCTAATCGCCACCGCCAACAACGGCCCGCCGGAATAACCGGCAAAGTTCATACCATCCACCGCATCCCCCGCGCCGTCGATCAGGCGCTCGAAATTGGCGCGCATCAGACGCACAAACCCACCCTGAGGAATGTCGCCGGCAAAGGTAATGGACTGCTTTTCCTCGTCGATGGACAAAATGGTGCGCACGGTCAGACCATCTTCTTCCTGCTCATTGCGGATGGCCAAGGGAAACAACAAGCCTGCCGAGGGCAATTCACGCGCCCGGTCACCCAGATACTTTTTGTAGAGGGTCAGCGCGGGCTGTCCATCCAGGCTGTACAACACATTGCCCTCGGCATACGTCACTTCGCGTTCGGCACCCAGCACATCCCAGCCGCCGCGCGAACCATAGGCCATACCGATCTGCTCGCCATAAAAACCAATCGCTACCACCTGCTGACTCTGCGGTTGCTTGTCAGCCAATACCCAAGTGCGTTGAAATGCCGTTCCATCGCCCGCCAAACCGCCTGTCACCACCACGTCATGCGGTAAATGGCGCGATAAGCCTTTGGTCAATTCCGAGCCATTGACGGTCAAACCATCGCTCATCACGAACACCAGCTTCAGATCCGGCGCACTCAATTGTGCCGCCAGCGTACTACCCACCTCGTATGACTGTTCAGGCTCGGCGACTCGACACTGCGCCAAGCGCAATTCGGTATGACGAAACGCCAGCACGGCCACTACCAAGGTGTGATCCGCCAAGCCCGTCTGATAAATTTCACCGGCAGTGGAGCCGCCTATCCACAGTGCTTGCGGGTATGTCGTGCGCAATTCGGCAAACGCGCCCTCCAAGGCGGCAGCGTTGGTATCGCCAAATGCAATTAATAAAGTCCGGGGGGAGTCCAGACCGGCATCCAGAGGTACATCCCAACCGTGTTCGGCGGTGTACCGTGTGCTGAGTAGCTGCATGGTGTCTCCTGATGTCAAAAAATCTGGCCGCACAGAGCGGATTTAGGGAGCGATTTTGTGCCGACAGCAGCGCCCGGTGCAGTGCGTCCGGAAGCGGAAACCATAAAGAGGGGGATTTGCGTCGAGGTATTGTTCTTGCGCCAGCCGCAAAGATACCAGATTTGCAAGTTCTTTGCCCTGCTACAATCAGTGCCAATGCCATTCATTACACCGGAAGCCGCATGAATTCAGCCCCTCAAAACACCGGACGCGTCACCGCCATACGCGGCAGCGTGGTGGACGTGTACTTCGAGCAGCAATTGCCGTCGATTTACACCCTGCTGCGCACCGGCGCGCAAAACGAAATCGCCCTGGAAGTTTTATCGCAACTGGATGCCCGACGCATCCGTAGCATTGCCCTCACCCCCACCCAGGGGCTGTCACGCGGCATGCCCGTACTGGACACCGGTGCGCCGCTGCAAACCCCAGTCGGCAAACACATTCTGTCACGCATGTTCAACGTGTTCGGCCAGACCATCGACCGCCAACCGCCGCCTGACCAGTTGGAATGGCGCAGCGTGCACCGCGCCCCGCC
>DHYQ01000067.1:4513-8820 GCA_002414205.1 Gallionellaceae bacterium UBA5126
GACGTGCTGGTGCCGCTGGAGCGCGGCGGCAAGGCCGGGCTGTTTGGCGGCGCGGGGGTGGGCAAGACCGTGCTGCTGACCGAGATGATTCACAACATGGTCGGCCACCATGATGGCGTCAGCATTTTCTGTGGCATCGGCGAGCGTTGCCGTGAGGGCGAAGAGCTTTACCACGACATGCAGGAAGCCGGCGTGCTGCCCAACATGGTGATGATGTTCGGCCAGATGAACGAGCCGCCCGGCAGCCGCTTCCGCGTCGGACACGCCGCGCTGACCATGGCGGAATACTTCCGCGACGACGAGCACCGCGACGTGCTGCTGCTGATGGACAACATCTTCCGCTTCATTCAGGCCGGCTCGGAAGTGTCCGGGCTGATGGGGCAAATGCCGTCGCGGCTGGGCTACCAGCCCACCCTGAGCACCGAACTGTCCACGCTGGAAGAGCGCATCGCCAACACCGACAACGGCGCGATCACCTCCATTCAGGCGGTGTACGTCCCGGCGGATGACTTTACCGACCCCGCCGCCGTGCACACCTTTTCCCACCTGTCCGCCTCCATCGTGTTGTCGCGCAAACGCGCCAGCGAAGGGCTGTTTCCGGCCATTGACCCGCTGAAATCCAGCTCCAAAATGGCCACCCCCGGCATCGTCGGCGAGCGCCACTACCAAATCGCCCAAGCCATCCGCCGCACGCTGGCGCAATACGCCGACCTGAAGGACATCATCGCCATGCTGGGCATGGAGCAACTCTCGGCAGAAGACCGCGCCGTGGTCGGTCGCGCCCGGCGACTGGAACGCTTCCTCACCCAACCCTTCTTCACCACCGGCCAGTTCAGCGGCATGGCCGGGCGGCTGGTGCCACTGGCTACCGCGCTGGACGGCTGCGAGCGCATCCTCAACGACGAATTCAAGGACGTACCGGAAAGCGCGCTGTACATGATCGGCGGGGTGGATGAGGTGAAGCGGGAGAATTGAACCGGCCCAAATAAAAGCTCATTGCCGTTCGTGCTGAGCTTGTCGAAGCACAAACTTCCGTGCAACGTCTTACTGCGCGAGCATGCGCAGGTTTGACAGCGCCAACACCTGACGACTATTGCGCTCTACCGCCGCCAACAATTCATCCAGCGGCATGCCGCGCAAGTCGGCCAGGATTTGCGCGATGCGCGGCAAATAGGCCGGTTGATTGGGTTGGCCTTTGGTGAGAAAGGCGGGCGGAATGTCTGGCGCGTCGGTTTCCAGCACCAGACTGTCCAGCGGCAAAGTCGCCGCCAGTTGGCGGATTTGCAGCGCACGCGGATAAGTCATTGCGCCGCCGAAACCCAGTTTAAAACCCAGTTTGATAAATTCCTCCGCCTGCTGGCGGCTGCCATTGAAGGCGTGGGCAATACCGCCGCGCACCCGGATGCGGCGCAGATGCTTCAACACCTGATCCTGCGCCCGGCGAAGGTGCAACAACACCGGCAAATCGAATTCTCGCGCCAGCTTCAACTGCGCCACGAACAGGCTTTCCTGCTCGGCCAACGTCGGCGACCCGACAAAACCATCCAGCCCGATTTCCCCCACCGCCACCGGACGCTGGCGCGTGAGGTAGTCGCGCAACACGGCCAAATCATCCGCCTGAGCGCGGGCAACATACAGCGGATGAATGCCATACGCAGGAAAACAGCTAGGATGCTGCGCACACAACGCCCGAACCGCCGCAAAATTCCCTGTCTCCACGGCAGGGATCACCATCTGCCCCACCCCCACCGCCCGCGCAGCCGCCACCACCCTGGCAGCATCGCCGCCGAATTCAGGGGCATCGAGGTGGCAGTGGGTGTCGATCATGTGGGTTTGGAGCTGGGTGGGTGAGCTAGGTTGAGCTTGCGAAGCCCAGCGGGCGCGGTGAAAATGAAAAAGCTGGGGTTCGCTTTGCTCACCGCCAGCTTATATATCCGCCATCTAGTTTTCTATCAATTGTCAGAGTTTTGGCTTATCAATTTCGACACTGCCAATGACACTTCTTATCTGTAGATCTATCTGTTTGCCAGCTTCTGAAAGAGCATCAACATTGGTCTGT
Source organism: Gallionellaceae bacterium UBA5126 (assembly GCA_002414205.1). Lineage (GTDB taxonomy): Bacteria > Pseudomonadota > Gammaproteobacteria > Burkholderiales > Gallionellaceae > Gallionella. The sequence goes on from DHYQ01000067.1 coordinate 6,573, forward strand.
GCGGTTGCGATCACCTGTTTGCAAAACTCAAGTAGTGCCCCCGTGGGGATAATCAACCGAAGAACACCATTTCGTTGTTCAACGTTCTCTTCCCCAGGAAATACTGGCTTGGAGACCGAGTGAAAAACTAACTTTGAGACGCCTGCACCCATTAGCATCTGAGATACGCCATCAGAAAATACTTCTGGCATGCTACTGTCAACCGTTAAATCGTACTGAACCGAACTATTACGGACTTGCTGAACAACCGAACTCACTTTACACCTCCGACGTTATTGGAATATTAAAACTTGTGCAGTTTGAACTTAGCATTTCCAGCGGTATGTAACTACCGACAGAGGGTGGCGTCGCTTCAACGTAAGGACATATTTTCAAGGCATGTTCAATATCCTGAATTAGATACTGCACCTCCTCTGTGAACGACTGAACACGAAGATTTGAGGCAGAAACGTCTTCTCGTTCAAGAAGAAATTGGCTGAAACTGACGAAGCGGGTGGATAACGCAACATCAAAAACCTGTGCCAGCCTCAGCAAAGTTCCTAGTGATAGCTTTCCATAGCTTGGGTCTTCCATACGTGCCACTGCTGACTGCATTTTTATGCCTAATTTTTCAGCCAACTCCGCCTGAGTCCATCCACGTTGAGTCCGAAGGACTCGTATTTGATGAGCCAATCCATGACTAAGATGCGATACAACATAAGCATCACGAAATTCTTTTTTCTTTAATCGATTTAATTTAGCCTTCAACACCACCATCCCCTTCGAGTATCAAACCGACAGATAACGCGTCCCCGGAAATAATTTCACGTCTTAACCGGTTTGCTTTTTCACACCAATTCTCTGGTTTTAGCTTTCCACCTTTTTCAGTTGCCCAAATCAGAATTGTAAACTCATCATCAACTGGTCCAAAAAACCAATTGGGCGTTGTTGCAACCTATCGGCGAACATCCTAATTTCAAAGAAATCTCTGAAATCTTTGCACTTTGATAATTTGGCCGCATGTGGACGACGCCAACCCTCACGTTTCTGAACGCGAAGATATTCAAGCGCAACCTCAAGCTCTGCCTTTAATGTGGCAGTCCCCGCGTTGTAAGTTTGCTGAATTTCGCTGACCGAGTCTGCCTTTTGATAACACTTTATCTTCCACATAGATTATCACATTATTGTGATTAAGATTTAGCCCAAAGAACAATTAAGCCAACAAACTCTACCCCTTACGATACAACGCCGATTGCGCGTGTGCTTGCAAGCCTTCGCCAAACGCCAAACAGGATGCAATATCGCCGAGTTTTTGCGCGCCTTGGGCGGAGACTTGGATCAGGCTGCTGCGTTTTTGGAAGTCATAGACGCCCAGTGGGGAGGAGAAGCGGGCGGTGCCGGAGGTGGGGAGGACGTGGTTGGGCCCGGCGCAGTAGTCGCCGAGGGATTCGGAGGTGTAGCGGCCCATGAAAATCGCGCCGGCGTGTTTCAGGTGCGGCAGCCAGTCTTGCGGGTTATCCACCGACACTTCCAGGTGTTCCGGGGCGATGCGGTTGCTGATGCGGCAGGCTTCGGCCAGGTCGGCGACGTGAATCAGCGCGCCGCGATTTTCCAGCGCGGTGCGGATGATGTCACGACGGGGCATGGCTTCCAGTTGGCGCGTGGCACTGGCGGCGACGGCGTCGAGGAAAGCGGCGTCGGGGGAAATCAAAATGGCTTGCGCCAGTTCGTCGTGTTCGGCTTGGGAGAACAAGTCCATGGCGATCCAGTCCGGGCTGGTTTGCCCGTCGCAAATCACCAGAATTTCCGACGGCCCGGCCACCATGTCGATGCCGCAGGTGCCGAATACGCGCCGTTTGGCGGAGGCGACGTAGGCGTTGCCGGGGCCGACGATTTTATCCACCTTGGGGATGGTGGCGGTGCCGTAAGCCAGCGCGGCCACGGCTTGCGCGCCGCCGATGGTGAACACGCTATCCACGCCGGACAGGTACGCGGCGGCCAGCACCAACTGGTTTTTCACGCCGTCGGGCGTGGGCACCACCATAATCAACTCGTCCACCCCGGCGACTTTGGCGGGCAGGGCGTTCATCAGCACCGAGGAGGGATAGGCGGCCTTGCCACCGGGCACGTACAGGCCGACGCGATCCAGCGCGGTCACTTGCTGGCCGAGCATCGTGCCGTCTTCGTCGGTGTACGTCCACGAGGCTTGCACCTGTTTTTGGTGGTAGCTCGTCACACGTTGCGCGGCGGCTTCGAGGGCGGCGCGTTG
>DHYQ01000028.1:0-7034 GCA_002414205.1 Gallionellaceae bacterium UBA5126
GTGGGCGCGTTGCCCATTTTGTTTGCCATCACGCTGCACGAGGCGGCGCATGCTTATGCGGCCTGGTATTTCGGCGACGATACGGCGTATCGCCTGGGGCGCACCAGTTTCAATCCTTTGCATCACATCGAGCCGTTTGGCACCATTCTGCTGCCGCTGCTAACGCTGTGGCTGGTCAATTTGCCGTTTGGCTGGGCCAAGCCGGTGCCGGTGGATTTTAGCCGTTTGCGCCATCCCAAGAAGGACATGCTGTGGGTGGCGATTGCCGGGCCGGCGTCCAATTTGCTGATGGCTGTCGGCTGGGGCTTGCTGGGCGGGCTGGCGGCAGCTTTTCCCGGCAATTATTTTGCCGAGCCGCTATCGCAAATGGCCGTGATTGGGGTGTTCATCAACGCCATTTTGCTGGTGCTGAACATGCTGCCGATTCCGCCGCTGGATGGCGGACGGGTCACGGTCAGCCTGTTGCCCATGCCGTATGCCGTCAAACTGGCGCGCATCGAGCCGTATGGGATTTGGATTTTGCTGTTTTTGGCCTTCAGCGGGGTGCTGGATGTGCTGCTGAACCCGCTGATTAGCGGGGTTAAACGTTTGATTTTTGTACTTTCTGGGATGTAAAGATGTTTGCTGATCGCGTGTTGTCGGGGATGCGCCCGACGGGAAGTTTGCATTTGGGCCACTACCACGGTGTGCTGAAAAACTGGGTGAAGATGCAGCACGAATTCGAGTGCCTGTTTTTTGTGGCCGATTGGCACGCGCTGACCACGCATTACGACAATCCGCAGGTGATTGAGCAAAGCGTGTGGGACATGGTGGTGGACTGGCTGGCGGCGGGCGTCGATCCGGCGCATGCCACGCTGTTCATCCAGTCCCGCGTGCCGGAACATGCCGAGCTGCATCTGCTGCTGTCCATGATTACCCCGTTGGGCTGGCTGGAGCGCATGCCGACTTACAAGGATCAACAGGAAAAGCTGTCCGGCAAGGATTTGAGCACCTATGGCTTCCTCGGCTACCCGCTGCTGCAAAGCGCGGACATCCTGATTTACCGCGCCACGCAAGTGCCGGTGGGCGAAGACCAAGTGCCGCATATCGAATTTACCCGCGAAATTGCCCGCCGCTTCAACCACATTTACGGGCGCGAAGTCGGTTTTGCCGACAAGGCCGAAGCCGCGATTAAAAAGATGGGGGGCAAAAAAGGTCGTCTATACAGTGAGTTGCGCACCCGCTATCAGGAACAGGGCGACGAAGAAGCCCTGCTGGCGGGCAAGGCGCTGTTGGACGAGCAACAAAACCTGTCGCACGGTGACCGCGAACGCCTGTTCGGCTATCTGGAAGGCAGCGGCAAAATGATTCTGTCCGAGCCGCAAGCCATGCTCACCGCCGCCTCGCGCATGCCCGGTCTGGATGGACAAAAAATGTCCAAATCCTACGGCAACACCCTGACCTTGCGCGAAGATGAAGCCAGCGTCAGCAAAAAAATCCGCACCATGCCCACCGACCCGGCGCGCATCCGCCGCACCGACCCCGGCAATCCTGACAAATGCCCGGTGTGGCAATTGCATCAGGTTTATTCCAGCGACGACACCCGGCAATGGGTGCGCCAAGGCTGCACCAGCGCCGCCATCGGCTGCATCGAATGCAAACAACCGGTGATCCAAGGCGTGCTGGACGAACAACGCCCCATGCGCGAACGCGCCCAGTACTACCTCGATGACCCCACCCTGGTGCGCAACATCATCGCCGACGGCTGCGAAAAAGCCCGCAAACTCGCCACCGAAACCATGCGCGACGTGCGCGAGGCGATGGGGTTGAGCTATAGCTAATCGCCAAAGCCCTTGCCATCATTCCCTCCCCCTTGCAGGGAGAGGGTTAGGGTGGGGGTAGAAACCTTCATCTTATGCCACGCTTCAACCCCCATCCTAACCTTCCCCCTAACAGGGGGAAGGAATTTGTGGAGCCACGCCATGACTGACGAAGACTGGATGCGCGTGGCGCTGGCACAGGCGCAACTCGCTGAGGCGGAAGGCGAAATCCCGGTCGGGGCGGTGGTGGTGAAGGATGGGGTGGTGGTCGGCACCGGCTACAACTGCCCCATCGGCCAACATGACCCGACCGCGCATGCCGAAATCCGCGCCCTGCGCGATGCGGCGGCGCGGCTGGGCAATTATCGGCTGGTGGGCTGCGAATTATTCGTCACCCTGGAGCCGTGCCTGATGTGCTCCGGGGCCATTCAACACGCCCGCATCGCCCGGCTGGTGTATGGCGCGGCGGACTACAAAACCGGCGTGTGCGGCAGCACCCTCAACGTCTTTGGCGACCTGCCCACCAGTCCGGTGCCGCGCCTCAACCACCACACCGAGGTCACTGGCGGCGTGCTGGCGGCGGAATGCAGCACACAACTCAGCGCGTTTTTTGCCAAACGCCGCGCCGCACAAAAAGCTGCCCGCACGCCTAAGGAAGCGCTGATTCATTCATCCGTTCGTGGTGAGCTTGTCGAACCATGAAGGGAGGAACAAAGCTGACAAAGCCTTACTCAGAGCGCCCTTCGACAAGCTCAGGGCGAACGGATTGCCCTAACACATGAAAATCCACATTTCCCTCACCGAGCAGTGTCTGCATCTACTGGATGACAGCGGGCAGTTGCTGCGCCGCTATGCCATTTCCAGCGCGCAGAACGGCCCCGGTGAGTTGCGGGATAGCGGTTGCACGCCGCGTGGTCGGCACATTATCCGGGCGAAAATTGGTGCGGGCTTGCCGCTGGGGGCGGTGTTGGTGGGGCGACGGCCCACGGGGGAGGTTTACAGCCCGGCGCTGGCGGCGCAGTTTCCGCAGCGCGACTGGATTTTGAGCCGCATCCTGTGGCTGTCCGGCTGCGAGGTGGGCTTTAACCGCCTGGGCCATTGCGACAGCATGCGCCGCTACATCTACCTGCACGGCACGCCGGAGACGGAGCCGATGGGCGTGCCGCGCTCGCATGGCTGCATCCGCATGCGCAATGCCGACATCATCGAATTGTTCGAGCGCGTGCCATGTGGCACGGGGGTGGAAATTTTTGAGCATGCCGCGCCGCCGGTCAGCCCCCTCTCCGCCAGTCATGTCGTGGGTTGCAGGCTTGGCGGCTCCTTGGGATAATGCCCCTCAACACCAGCGCGGGTGTGCCATTGACGGGCCGCCCGTGTTTTTATGATGCTGTTGAATTCATCTCAAGCGGGATCAACCGAGCGCTACCATCATCATGAACAATTACGCTTTATTGATCGAACAATCGCCACTGGCGACGCAAATTTTGGGCCGGGACGGCAAAACGCTTCAAGTTAACACCACCTGGGAAAAACTCTGGGGCGTGCCGTTCACCGCACTGGCGGACTACAACCTGTTGCAAGATCCGCAGTTGATTGCGGCAGGTGTCGTGGCGAAACTGCATGAGGTGTTTGCAGGGGCATGTATCCAGTTCCCCGAAATGGAATATGACCGCAGCAGTACGCCTGAGGTGTCGGGTTCCGGCGGAAAACTCTGGGTGCGCACGCACGCCTATCCGATTCGCAACGAATCCGGGCACATTGAGGAAATCGTTCTACTTCAGGAAGATACCAGCCTCAGCCACGTCAATCAGGAACGCGTGCGGCTGTATCAAAAAATTTTCGAGCGATCGAATGATGCGATCGCCATCATTGATCCTGCGGGTCATTATCTGGAACAAAATCAAGCCCATCGCAACTTGTTGGGGTATGACGATCAAGATTTGATCGGCCTGACGCCAGCGATATATTTGGGGGAAACTGCCTACGCGTCGTTGGTGCATGAACTCACCGCGTCTGGCAACGCCAGTGGCGAATATCCTGCACGCACTAAATCGGGCGCAGAAAAGCTGCTGTATATGTCGGCATTTTCCCTCAAGAACGATGATGGTTCGGTACGCTGCCATGTTGGCATCAAGCGTGACATCACCGAGCAGAAACGCGCTGCGCAGGCCTTGCAGGAAAGCGAGCAGCGCTTCCGCGACCTGTTCGAGAAATCGCCTGATCCATGCTGGATCATCAACGAAGACAATTTGTTCATGCTGTGCAACCAAGCGGCGGCGGATCTTTTGGGCTACGACAGCATCGCAGAGCTGGCCGCTACCCATCCCTCGCGCTTGTCGCCGGAAATCCAGCCGGATGGTCGCACTTCCTTCGAGCACGCTAACGCCATGATGGCGCGGGCACATGCCCAGGGTGTACATCGCTTTGAATGGACGCATCAACGCAAAAATGGCGAGTGTTTCCCGGTCGAAGTGACGCTGGCGCACATTGAGTTCGCCGGTCACAAACAACTGTATTGCGTCTGGCGCGACATCAGCGCGCGCAAGGCCACCGAAGAAAAATTGCGCGTCAGCGAAGAGCGCTTTGCGTTTGCCATGGCCGGTGCCAACGACGGCTTATGGGACTGGAACCTGCTGACCAACGAGGTCTATTACTCACCCCGCTGGTGCACCATGCTGGGCTATCAGCCGGATGAATTGCCTGCCACATTGGATACTTGGGGGCAATTGGTTCACCCGGCAGACAAAGACCGGACACTCGCCCACGTGACCGCCTATCTGAACGGTGAAACAGAGCGCTATGAGGCGGAATTTCGCATGCGGCACAAGGCGGGCGCAGAGGTGGTCATCCTGGCCCGTGCCCGCATGGTGCTGAAGCACGATGGTCAGCCCATACGTCTGGTGGGCACCCACGTAGACATCACCGAGCGCAAACAGACCGAGCAAGCGTTGCGCACCGCGCTGTCGGTGCAGCAGGCGACGCTGGAATCTACTGCCGATGGCATTCTGGTGGTGGCTGACAATGGCAAATGGTCAGCCTACAACCAGAAATTCATCGACATTTGGCAGATTCCAGCGGAAATCATGGCTTCAGGGGACGACCAGCAGGCGCTAAGCCATGTACTGTCCCAACTGGCCGATCCGCAAGCCTTTATCGACAAAGTGCTGGCGCTGTATGCTGCGCCGGAGGCAACCAGCTTCGACCTCATCAAGTTCAAGGATGGGCGTTTTTTTGAACGCTACTCGACGGCACAAAAAATCGGCGAACAGATCGTTGGGCGAGTGTGGAGCTTCCGGGATGTCACGGAACGCCACTTGGCTGAGCTACGTTTGCGGGAAAGTGAAGAAAAATATCGCGGCATTTTTGATGATTCCGTGGCGGCGATTTATGTTTTCGACAACGACAAGCGCTTCATCGACAGCAATCAGGCTGGGCTGGAGTTGCTGGGCTATTCCCGCGACGAGCTGCTGCGCTTGCGCATCCCGGATGTGGATGCTGACCACGGCGCGGTGCAACCGGCGCACCGGCATTTGCTCTCCGGTGGGCGCATCGTCAATTTTGAGCATCGGCTGGTGCGCAAGGATGGGCAAATCATTACCGTGCTGAATAATTCCAAAGACCTAACCGATGACGCGGGCGAGGTGATCGGTATGCAAAGCACCCTGCTGGACATCACCGAACGCAAGCGCGCCGAGGAGCAAATTCAGCAATTGGCGTATTACGATTATCTGACCGGGCTACCCAATCGGCGGCTGTTCCGGGATCGGCTGGTGCAGGAGATTAAATGGGCAGATCGCAACCACACTGGTTTGGCGCTGCTGTATATCGACCTGGATCGCTTCAAGGAAATCAATGACACCTTGGGTCACGACAAGGGCGATCAGTTGCTGATTGAGGCCACCGGACGCATTCAGCAGCATGTGCGTAAGACGGACAGTTTCGCCCGCTTGGGCGGAGACGAGTTCATCATCCTATTACCGCAACATGAAGAAAGCGCCAACATCGACCGGGTGGTGCAAAGCGTATTGCAGGATTTGTCCACGCCATTTGATTTGGGCGACGGTGACCAGGGACATATCTCCTGTAGCATCGGCATCGTGCTGTATCCACAGGATGCCGCGAATGTCGATGAATTGTTGCGCCACGCCGATCAAGCCATGTATGCGGCGAAGTCCAAAGGGCGCAATGGCTTCAGCTATTTCACCCGCAAAATGCAGGCAGAGGCAGAGCGGAAAGTCAGCCTGACCAATGACTTGCGACAGGCCTTGGCTGCACAACAACTGGAAGTGTATTACCAGCCGATCGTTGAAGCGCACAGCGGACGTATTGTGAAGGCGGAAGCCTTGTTGCGCTGGCATCACCCCACCCTAGGGATGCTGAGTCCCTGCGTGTTTATTCCGCTGGCGGAAGAGTCCGGGCTGATTATCGAGATTGGCGAATGGGTGTTTATGGAAGCCTTGCGCACCCTGCTGGCCTGGCGCGACAGTACCGGGCAACTGATTCCCATGAGCGTCAATAAATCACCGGTGCAATTTATCCGCGCGGAGCGCCACCCGTGGCTGGAACACTATCTCAGTTCAACGCTGCCGGAAAACAGCATCACCGTGGAAATTACCGAAAGCCTGCTGTTATCCGATTCCAACCGGGTAAAAGATGAATTGGACTATTTCCGCCAGCAGGGCATCGAAGTGTCGATTGATGATTTTGGCACCGGCTTTTCCGCCCTGTCCTACCTGAATCGTTTCCACATCGACTACCTGAAAATCGACCGCTCCTTCGTGCAGGACATTACCACGCAGGCTTCCAGCCGGGCCTTGACCGAGGCCATTATCATCATGGCGCACAAGTTGGGGATTCGTACCATTGCCGAAGGCGTGGAAACTGAAGCGCAGCGGGATATTTTGCTGGAAATGGGCTGCGATTATCTTCAAGGCTTTTTGTATTCCCGTCCCATCACCGCCAGCGCGTTTCAAGCACTGCTGACCCAGAAACGCTAAACAGCGGGCCACCGGCACAAATTGAAAAGGAAATCGCCAGATGAAATGGTTGTCATTATTGGGATGCGTGCTGGCAGGCTGTAGCCAGTTGGGGGTGGATGGCCGCGCCCTGTATGAAGGCACCCGCCAAAGTGCCGAGGCCAATTGCAACCGCCAGCCGGACGACGCCCGCCAGCGCTGTTTGCAGCACGTCAACCGCGAAACTTACGATGATTACCAGCGCCAGCGCCAGCAGGAT
>DHYQ01000028.1:7115-7708 GCA_002414205.1 Gallionellaceae bacterium UBA5126
GTTAGGGTGGGGGTAGAAACGTTGCATTACCCCGCTCGCCGTTTCAAGTGCACGTACACAAAGGACTGGGTACTTCCGCCCGGTGTGGTGTGCAATTCGTGCTGGCTGGACAGCAAGTCAAATACCGGGCTGAATTCAGCGTGCAAAGCCGCGACGCTGTACCGTTGTACCGGCAAGCCGCTGCACTTTTCCGGGCCGTCTTCGGCAAAAGTCGACAGGATCACCTGCCCATCCGGGCGCAGGGCGTGCAACAAATTTTGTTTGTAAGCGGCGCGTTGCGCAGGCTCGGTCAGGAAATGAAACACTGCCCGGTCGTGCCACAGGGCATATTTTGCAGCGGGCAGGTCGATGTGCGTGATGTCGCCCTCCAGCCAATGCACGCCCTGCCCGGCTTCGCCCAGCCGATTGCGCGCCGCCGCCAGCGCCGAGACGGATAAATCCAGCACAGTCACATCGGCAAAGCCCTGCCCCAGCAAATCATCCACCAACACCGACGCGCCGCCACCCACGTCGATCACGGGCTGGTCGTGGGAAATCCCCGCTGCGGCCATCATCTGCAACGAGCGCACCGCCTGCGGCTGAAACCAGCTCAC
>DHYQ01000028.1:7809-10839 GCA_002414205.1 Gallionellaceae bacterium UBA5126
GGTGCAATAAGCGTAGCGCATTGCACCAAACACCTGATAAATCAAAAAAAGGTGCAATGCGCTTACGCTTATTGCACCCTACCGTCACTTACACCCACTCCCGTGGCACGATGAATTTTTCGTACAACTCGGCTTCCGGCGTGCCGGGTTCGGGTTGCCAGTTGTAGCGCCACTTCACCAGCGGCGGCATGGACAGCAGGATGGATTCGGTGCGGCCATTGGATTGCAAGCCAAAAATCGTGCCCCGGTCGATCACCAGGTTGAATTCCACATAACGCCCCCGGCGGTACAACTGGAAGTCGCGCTCGCGCTCGCCGTAAGGGGTGTTCATGCGCCGCTCCAGAATCGGCACGTAGGCCGACAGGAAATGGTCGCCCACGCTTTGCTGAATGGCAAAGGCGGTGTCGAAATCCGGCGTGTTCAAATCATCGAAGAAAATCCCGCCCACGCCGCGTTGTTCCTTGCGGTGCTTCAAATAGAAATACTCATCGCACCATTTTTTGTATTTGGGATGCAGCTCTTCGCCAAACGGATCGAGCGAATTTTTGCAAATCTGGTGGAAATGCACGGCGTCTTCTTCAAAGCCATAGTACGGCGTCAAATCCATACCACCGCCAAACCAGAACACCGGCGCTTCGCCCTCTTTGGTGGCGACGAACATGCGCACATTGGCGTGGGTGGTGGGTGCATAAGGGTTGCGCGGATGGATTACCAGCGACACGCCCATGGCCTCCCACTGGCGACCGGCCAACTCTGGGCGATGCGCCGTGGCGGATGGCGGCATTTTGTCGCCCTTGACATGCGAAAACGCCACGCCGCCGCGTTCGATCACATTGCCCTCTTCCAGCAAGCAACTGCGTCCGCCGCCGCCTTCGGGTCGCTCCCAACTATCGCGCAGAAAAGTCTTGCCATCCACCTGCTCCAGCCGTTCCACAATCAACTCCTGCAATTCCAGCAGGTATTCCTTTACCGCAGCGGTATCCACATTGCTCACAGCGCTCTCCTTAAAAAAATACGGACGGGATGCCCGTCCGACCGATCGCTGCCTTACACCGAAGACAGCGAATTGCTCAACAGCCGCGCCGTCATGTCCACCACGGACACGACATGGCGGTAATCCATACGCTTGGGGCCGACCACGGCCAGCGTCCCCACCACCTGACCATCGGCGGAATACGGCGCGGTAATCACGCTGCATTGCGCCAGCGAATCCACCCCGGTTTCCGCACCGACAAAAATATGCACCCCTTGCCCCTGTTGCCCAGCCTCCAACAGATGCAGCAAATCGGTCTTTTGCTCGAACAAATTAAACAGCCCGCGCAAACGCCCCATGTCGCCAGACAAATCCTCCACCTCCAACAGATGATGCTTGCCGCTAATCACATAATCTTGCGCCTGCTCTTCTTCCACTGCCTCGCCCGCCGCCAGCGCCGCGCTCATCAACTCATTTAAATCCTGGTGCAATTGCTGCAACTCTTGGCGCAACTGCTTGCGCATCTGGCTGAGCGAGCGCCCGGCAAAATGTTGATTGAGATAATTGCCCGCCTCGGTCAGTTGCGACTGGGTGTAGTCACGCGGCAATTGCAGCACGCGGTTTTCCACCTCGCCGGACGGCAGCACGATAATCAGCAGCACGCGCCGCTCGGCCAGACGCAAAAATTCCACCTGACGAATCATCATGCCGCCCCGGCGCGGCGTCGCCACCAGACCGGTGAAATGGGTCAACTCCGACAGCAAACGCGAAGCCTGCAACGTCAGGCGCGAAGGCTGCTCCGACTGCAACTGCGCGGCAGAGTGTGCCACCACGGCCTGCTCCAGCGGCTGCGCGACCAACATGGTGTCGATAAACAAACGATAGGCGGATTCCGTGGGGATGCGTCCGGCAGAATGGTGCGGGCTGCTGACCAGCCCGCTGTTTTCCAGATCGGCCATGACATTACGGATGGTGGCGGAGCTGATTTCCAGGCCGGAATACTGCAACAAGGTGCGCGAGCCCACGGGCTGGCCGTCGCTGATATAGCGCTCCACCAAGGTTTTCAGCAATAACAATGCACGGTCGTTCAACATGGCGGCGGATTCTACCATCCCGTTCCGCTTGCGCACGCCGCCCGGCGCAAAATTTGCTAGAATCGCGCCGCGAAAAATTCATAACCCATTCAACTTAAAGAGGAACCTTGAAAAACCGTCGCGAGCGGCTTGAGTGCAAGGCGCACGGAACGCAGATGCCGAGACATATCAAGCCGATGGGCGAGGTGTCGAGTACCGCGCAACGCAGCAATCCAGCCGCGCAGTAGGTTTTTCAAGGTTCCGAAAGGAACAATTATGCTGTACGCGATTATCGGTCACGACGTACCCAACAGTTTGGACAAACGTCTGGCCGCCCGCCCCGCCCATCTGGCCCGGCTGCAACTGCTACAAGCGGCGGGCAAACTGCTGCTGGCTGGCCCCTTCCCCGCCATCGACAGCAACGATCCCGGCCCCGCAGGCTTTACCGGCAGCCTGATCGTCGCCGAATTCCCCGACCTGCACAGCGCCACCCTGTGGGCCCAAGCCGACCCCTACCTGGCTGCTGGCGTGTATGCCGACGTGACGATCAAGCCTTTCAAGCAGGTGTTTCCGCAATGAGCCGCGAAGACGACCTGCGCGCAGCCTTGCGCGTCTTGCAGCCACAGCATTTGTCACTGCGCGACGATAGCCACCTGCATGCCGGACATGCGGGGGCCAAAGCCGGTGGCGGGCATTACGCCGTGCATATTGTCAGCGCGGATTTCGTCGGCAAATCCACGGTGGCGCGGCATCGTATGGTATATTCCGCCCTCGCCGAAATGCTGCGGCAGGAAATCCATGCGCTCACCTTGCGCACTGAGACCCCGCAAGAGTTTGCAAGCAATACCTTTTAATCCAAGGAATCATGATGTTGAAACTGAAACCGATTGCCGTTGCCACCCTGCTGGCCGCCCTGATTGCCCAACCTGCCTTGGCGGATGACAAATCCGCCGTCATGGTGAATGGTGTTTCCATCCCTCAGTC
>DHYQ01000095.1 GCA_002414205.1 Gallionellaceae bacterium UBA5126
TGCGCCGATTACGACGTGGCCATCGTGCCGCAGGGTGGCAACACCAGCCTGTGCGGCGCGGGCATTCCGCTGGCGGACGGTCGCCCCAGCGTGCTGGTCAACCTATCGCGCCTGAATCGCATCCGCGCCGTGGATGTCGCCAACGACACCCTGACCGTGGACGCCGGTTGCACCCTGGCCAGCGTGTATGCCGAAGCCACCCGCCACGACCGGCTGTTTCCGCTCGGCCTGACCGCCATTGCGCCGCAATGCGAAATCGGCGGCAACCTTTCCACCAACGCCGGTGGCATTGGTGTGCTGCGCTACGGCAACATGCGCGATTTGGTGCTGGGGCTGGAAGTGGTGCTGCCGGACGGGCAAATCTGGCATGGCCTGCGCGGGCTGCGCAAGGACAACACCGGCTATGATTTGAAGCAGTTGTTTATCGGCGCGGAAGGCACGCTGGGCATCATCACCGCCGCCGTGCTGAAGCTGTTTCCGCTGCCAAAAAGCGTGGCCACGGCCTGCGTGGCAGTGCGCGACATCGACGCCGCCGTGCGCCTGTTAGGCCACATCCGCAACCAATGCGGCACTACTCTGAGCGGCTACGAGCTGATTACCCGCCCCTGTCTGGACTTGGTGTTCAAACACATCCCCGACACCCGCGAGCCGTTCGCCCAAAGCTACGAACACTACCTGCTCATCAAGCTGGCCGACGGCCACAACCCGGTGCTGGTGCAAACCCTGCAAACCGCACTGGGCAACTTCGGCCCGGACGTGCTGCGCTTTGCCACCACCACCGACGACGCCGAAAACTGGTGGGTGCTGCGCAAAAACATCGCCGAAGCACAAAAGCGCGAAGGGATTAGCATCAAGCACGACATCGCCGTGCCCATCAGCCGCGTCGCCAGTTTCATTGAGCAAGCCAACGCTGCCCTGCGCGCTGCCTACCCCGACGTGCGCATCGTCGCCTTCGGCCATCTGGGCGACGGCAACATCCACTACAACATCTCACTGCCGGAGGCTGAAGCCAACCAACGCTTCATCGCCGAGCAGGAAAACGCCGTCAACGCCATCGTGTATGCCATCGTGCGCCAACTCGATGGCAGCATCAGCGCCGAACACGGCATCGGCCAACTCAAGCGCAGCACCCTTATTGAGCACAAATCCGCGCTGGAATTGCAACTCATGCGCAGCATCAAAGCCACGCTGGATCCGGCCAACCGCATGAATCCGGGGAAAGTCATCTAAACCCCAACTGTAGGGCGGATAAGCGCAGCGCATCCGCCATTTTCCGGCCTTTGGTGGATGCGCTCACGCTTATCCACCCTATCCGACGGATTGACACCTCCGTTCGTGGTGAGCTTGTCGAACCATGAATGGGGAAGTCATCAATCAAAGCATTACCCAGATAGCCCTTCGACAAGCTCAGGGCGAACGGATTAAATCAGTGTTTGCCCAAGAAGAGGAGGGGCTAGGTTGGGCGTTGATTACCCCACCCACTGCCCCCGCAACACCTCCGGGATGCGCATGGGGCGGAAACTTTCCTTCTCCACGCACACCAGCTCCACCTCGCCGCTGGTCAGCACTACCCCATCGCGCACGATGGTCTGGCGCAACAACAAGCGGCTGCGCCCCAGCTCCTGCAAGCTCGCCGTCGCGGTCAGCATATCATCCAGCAGCGCCGGTTTCAGATACTCCAGCTTGATGGCGCGCACCACAAACAGCATGCCAAACGCCTGCATCAACCCGGCATTGCTATAGCCGCACGAACGCAACCACTCCGTGCGCGCCCGCTCCATGAAATTCACATAACTGGCGTGATACACCACCCCGCCCGCGTCCGTATCCTGAAAATAAACCCGAATCGGCCAAGAAAACGCCGTTTTTTCACGCATCACCGTACTCCTGCAATAAAGTTCGCGGATCATGCCGCCACAAAGCCCATCATACAAAACGGGCAAATCGCGCCCACTTCCTCTAGAATCATAGCCTACCTTGCTTTAAACCCTGATTCATGAACGCACTTGCACCTCAGTCTTCGCCTGTAAGACCCAACCACACACGATCCAAACACTATATTTGGATCGTGTGGTTGCTCTGCCTATTGTGTACGCAAACAGTCTGGGCAAGAGAGATTAAAATCGGCGTGCTGTCGTATCGACACAAGCATGAAACCTTGGCGAATTTCGCGCCACTGCTGGCCCATTTGAACAAGACCATTCCGGCACACCATTTCGTCATTGTGCCTTGCACCTATATGCAACTGGAGTCGATTGTCATGCACACAGACAGCGACTTCGATTTTATCCTGACCAATCCCTCGCACTATATTCTACTGTCCCAGCGCGCCCACCTGTCCGCGCCACTGGCCACCTTACTCGATTTCGAGAGCAAGGGGCCTGAATTCGGCGGCGTTATTCTGACCCGTGCCGATCGGGATGACATCAATCAATTAACTGATCTATATGGCAAAACCATTGCGTCAGTCAACAAATCCTCCTTCGGTGGCTTGCATGTACAAGCCTTTGAGCTCAAACGTCTGGGCATGAAACTGGATGAGGATTACAGCGTGCGCTTTACCGGGCTGCCGCACGACAATGTGGTGGAACAGGTACTGGAGCGCACTGTGGATGCGGGGTTTATCCGTACCGGCGTGCTGGAATCCATGATTGCGAAGGGCAAGCTACGCCCCAATGAATTCAAAGTCATTCATCCGGTACGCATCACCGGATATGCGTTGCGGCTCTCGACTCCGCTGTATCCAGAATGGCCGCTGGTGGCCTTGAACCACGTCGAAGAAGCACTGGTGCGGCATATCACCGCCACGTTATTGGATGTGAATACGCAGGATCGCTATTTCTTCACTTCCCCCAGCAGCTACACTCCGGTCGAACAGGTACTACAAGACTTGCACCTGCCGCCATTTGACCAAGCCCCGCAATTTACCTTCACTGATATCTGGCGCCGCTACCACGACGAAATTCTCGGCGCTGGGGCGCTGTTCTTGCTGATTGTGTTTCTGTCATTTCGCCTGTACCGGGCCAATCTCAAGCTGGACAAACTGCGCCGCAAAATCGAATCCGAAGCACAATTGCGTTGCGCGCTCCTGAATACCATGACGGAAGGCGTGTACGGCGTAAATCAAGCCGGCGTGTGCATCATTGCCAACCCCACTGCGCTGGATTTGCTGGGGTATTCCGCCGAGGAATTGCTGGGTCAGGAAACGCACAAGCTGTTTCATTCCCGCGATGCGGAGGGGAATCCTGTCTCCGAGTTGGATTGCCCGATTTTACAAACCCTGCACGACCAACAATCGCGCGCCTGTGAAGACTGGTTCATCCGCAAAAGCGGGGAAGGTTTTCCAGTCTCATTGCGGGTCGCCGCCGGGACGTTGCACGATCAAAATCTGTATGCCGTGGTGGTTTTTCATGACATTAGCAAACGCAAGGAACATGAGGAAAAACTGCTATTCCTGGCCAACCACGACATTCTGACCGGCCTACCAAATCGCAACGTTTTCGATGGCCGTCTGACGCAATCGCTCGCACTGGCCAAGCGCTATGGTCATCATATCGCCCTGCTGTACGTCGATCTGGACAAATTCAAACCCATCAACGACACCTATGGGCATCACGTCGGCGATCGGGTGTTGGTCGAAGCGGCGCAACGGATGCTGAGCATCTTGCGGGAATCCGACACGGTCGCCCGCATCGGCGGCGACGAGTTTCTCGTGCTGCTGCCCAATATCGACTGCCTGGAAGATGCCACAACGGTGGCCCAGTTATTGCTGGATACCATACGCTGCCCCTACGAAATCAACGGTACCAAAATGCACCTCTCCGCCAGCATTGGCGTGGCCGTGGACATTGGCGAGTCTTGTGACGAAATCACGCTCAAAAATCATGCCGATGCGGCCATGTATCACTCCAAACATGCTGGAGGCAGCACGGTCACCGTGCACCAAACCACCGTGCCCAACCTGGATTGGCAAATTTAATTCGCGTCGATGCGCACCACAGCAGCGATGTGCATCATCCCTCACCAAACAACCCCGCCTGCCCTTCCACACCCTCCTTGACCGGCAAGCCAAAATGCCGATAGGCGTGTGGCGTGGCCATGCGTCCGCGTGGGGTGCGTTGCAGGTAGCCTTGTTGAATAAGATACGGTTCGAGGACTTCTTCAATCGTGTCGCGTTCTTCGCCGATGGCGGCGGCGAGGTTATCCACGCCGACGGGGCCGCCGCTGAAGTGTTGGATGATGGTCAGCAGCAATCGGCGATCCATCACGTCCAGCCCTTGCGCATCCACGTCCAGCATGGTCAGGGCGGCGTCGGCGATGACGCGGCTGGCGTGGCCGTCGGCTTTGATGTCGGCGTAGTCGCGCACGCGGCGCAGCAGGCGGTTGGCGATGCGCGGGGTGCCGCGTGAGCGTTTGGCGATTTCCAGCGCGGCGTCGGGATCAATCTGCATGTCCAGTAGTTGCGCCGAACGCAGCACGATGCGTTGCAATTCTTCCGGGGTGTAGAACACCAGCCGGGCGACGATGCCGAAGCGGTCGCGCAGCGGGTTGGTGAGCATGCCCGCCCGTGTGGTCGCGCCGACCAGAGTGAACGGCGGCAAATCCAGTTTGACCGAGCGTGCCGCCGGGCCTTCGCCAATCATAATGTCGATTTGGTAATCCTCCAGCGCGGGGTAGAGGATTTCTTCCACCACCGGCGACAGGCGATGGATTTCGTCGATGAACAGCACGTCGTGCGGTTCCAGATTGGTCAGCAGGGCGGCCAAATCACCGGCGCGCTCCAGCACCGGGCCGGAGGTGTGGCGGATGTTGACGCCCATTTCGCGGGCAATGATTTGCGCCAGCGTGGTTTTGCCCAGGCCGGGCGGGCCGAACAGCAGGACGTGATCCAGCGGCTCCTGGCGACGCTTGGCGGCATGGATGAAGATGTTGAGCTGTTCGCGGATTTTTTCCTGCCCGACGTATTCGTCCAATTGCTTGGGCCGCAAGGCGCGTTCCAGCGCTTCTTCCTGACGGGAAATCGGGGCGGCGGTGACCAGGCGCGGCGCGCTGGTTAAATCATCGTGATGAATCATGGTATGGGGGCTGAGAGTCGGGACGAAAAACGGCTAAAATGCGCGGGTTTGTTTGAAGCCGGGTCTTGCATCAGCACCTTCCCCCTCTCAGGGGGAAGGCGGGGATGGGGGTTAAAGCGTTGCATGGAATGGCAAACTTCTACCCCCACCCTAGCCCTCCCCCTGCAAGGGGGAGGGGATAAATCGCTGATGCGCGACCTTGGCCAAAACAGCGCAATTGCGCCTTTTCCAACACATTTCTGGAGTTGCCATGTCTCGTCATTTTACTCGTTCGCTGTTATTCGCCGCCATGTTTTTGGCCTTGGCGGGTTGTGGGAAATCTGCTTCGGATCAGGCCGCCGCGTCGGGCGAGCTGGTGGTGCGTATCGGCGCGGCAGCTCCGCTAACCGGCAGCCAGGCGCATATCGGCAAGGACAACGAAAGCGGCACGCGGATGGCGATTGACGAGGCCAATGCCAAGGGCATCACCATCGGCGGCAAAAAAGTGCGCTTTGAATTGGTCAGCGAGGACGACCAATCCGACCCCAAGACCGCCACCATCGTGGCGCAGAAGCTGGTGGATGCCGGCGTGAAGGGGGTGATTGGGCATCTGAATTCCGGCACCACCATTCCCGCCGCAAAAATCTACAGCGATAACAGCATCGTGCAAATTTCCCCCTCGGCCACGGCGGTGAACTATACCCAACAAGGCTTCCGCACCGCCTTCCGCGTGATGGCCAACGACGCGCAACAGGGCAAGATTCTGGGCGAATATGCCGCCAAGAATCTGGGCGCGAAGCGCATCGCGGTGATTGACGACCGTACCGCCTACGGCCAAGGCTTGGCCGACGAGTTCATCAAGGCCGCCCAGGCCAGCGGCGCGGAAATCGTGGCGCATGAATACACCACCGACAAGGCCGCCGACTTCACCGCCATTCTCACTGCCGTGAAGGGCAAGCAGCCGGATTTGCTGTTCTACGGCGGCATGGACCCGCAAGCCGGGCCGATGGCCAAACAGCTCAAGGCGCTGGATTTGAAGGTGAAATTCATGATGGGCGACGGCGGCTACACCCCGCAATTCATCAAGCTGGCGGGCGACGCAGCGGAAGGCAGCTATGCCTCGCTGCCCGGCGTACCGCTGGACAAAATGCCCGGCGGCAAGGAATTTGAAACCCGCTTTGTGGCCAAATTCCAGCCGATTCAGTTGTACGCGCCCTACTGCTACGACGCGGTAAACGTGATGATCGCTGCCATGCAAAAGGCCAACTCGGTGGAGCCAGCCAAATACCTGCCCGAACTCGGCAAGCTGGAATACCAAGGCATCACCGCCAAAATCAAGTTTGACCAGAAGGGCGATTTGCAAGGCGGCGCGGTGACGATTTACCAAGTGCAACAAGGCAAATGGGCCGCGCTTTCCACCCTGGGTGGCGCGCAATAATCCCATTGCCGTAGGAGCGGGCCTTGCCCGCGCTCTCGTTGTTCGCGGGCAAGGCCCGCTCCTACACGCAAGACGGTTTTTAATGACAATCTGAATAATTCATGGACATTTTCCTCCAGCAAATTCTCAACGGCCTGGTGCAGGGCAGCGTGTATGCGCTGGTGGCGCTGGGCTACACCATGGTGTACGGCATTCTCGGCCTGATTAACTTTGCCCACGGCGAGGTGGTGATGGTGGGGGCGCTGACCAGCATCACCGCGCTGGGCGTGCTGCTGGGCTGGGGCGTGCCGGGTTGGCTGGCGCTGCCGCTGGGGGTGCTGTTGTCCATGCTGGTGTGCATGGCGCTAGGCTATGGCATCGAGCGCGTGGCCTATCGCCCGCTGCGCCACGCGCCGCGTCTGGCCCCGCTGATTACCGCCATCGGCGTGTCCATCGTGCTGCAAAATCTGGCCATGATGCTGTGGGGACGCGGTTACCAATCCTTTCCCAATCTGATTGAAAACACCTCGCACCACCTCGGCGGCGCGGTGATTAACAACGTGCAAATCGCCATTTTTGTGCTGGCGCTGCTGATGATGGCCGGGCTGATGGCGGTGGTGCATGGCAGCAAACTCGGTCGCGCCATGCGCGCCGTGTCGGAAAACCAGCACGCCGCGCAACTGATGGGCGTCAACGTCAATCAGGTCATTTCCCTGACCTTCATGCTCGGCTCCGCGCTGGCGGCGATTGCCGGCATCATGGTGAGCGCCAACTACGGCCTGGCGCATTACTACATGGGCTTTCTGCTCGGCCTGAAAGCCTTCACCGCCGCTGTGCTGGGCGGGATTGGCAATCTGCGCGGCGCGATGGTCAGCGGCCTGTTGCTCGGCCTGATTGAAAGTCTGGGCGCGGGCTACATCGGCCAACTCAGCCACGGCTTCTTCGGCAGCCACTACCAGGACGTGTTCGCCTTCGTCGTCCTCATCATCGTCCTGATTTTCCGGCCCTCCGGCCTACTGGGAGAACGCCTTGCGGAACGTGCTTGATCGCTTGCCCTTCAATCCGTGGTGGCTGTTGCTGCCGCTGGTATTGCTGTTTCCCTTCATCACTGACGCACTGCTGGGCCGGGGCTGGGTGCGGATTGGCGACTTTGCCATGCTGTACATCATGCTGGCGCTGGGGCTGAACATTGTGGTGGGTTATGCCGGGTTGCTGGATTTGGGCTACATCGCCTTTTTCGCCGTCGGCGCTTACACCTATGCCCTGCTCGGTTCGCCGCATCTGGCGCTGGCATTTCCCGGCTGGTTGCCGGACGGAGTACATTGGCCGTTCTGGCTGGTGTTGCCGGTGGCGGCGGCGCTGGCGGCGTTGTGCGGGGTGTTGCTGGGCGCGCCGACCTTGCGTTTGCGCGGCGATTACTTGGCGATTGTCACGCTGGGTTTTGGCGAAATCATTCGCATTTTCATGAACAACCTCAACGCGCCGATTAACCTGACCAACGGCCCGCAAGGCATTAGCCGCATCGACCCGATTCAGGTGGGCGGGGTGTCGCTGAATGGCATGGTGGAGGTGTTCGGCTTCAGCCTGCCGTCGGTGCATCTGTATTTTTACCTGTTCCTGGCCTTTACCGGCCTCATCGTGTTGGTGTCGCAGCGGCTGGAGCATTCGCGCATCGGGCGCGCCTGGATGGCGATTCGGGAAGATGAAATTGCCGCGTCGGCCATGGGCCTGAACACGCGCAATCTCAAGCT
>DHYQ01000029.1:0-1657 GCA_002414205.1 Gallionellaceae bacterium UBA5126
AGCACAAATCCCAATCTGGTAAACTGGCCCCATCCGGAACGAATAACAGCGCAGCGTTCCGGTCAGAGCACAAATCCCAATCTGGTAAACTGCCGATTGCGGAATTGAGTTCGTCGCGCACGTTCCGGTCAGAGCACAAATCCCAATCTGGTAAACTTTTTTGAGCAGAATCCTTTGCCGCTTCAATGTTCCGGTCAGAGCACAAATCCCAATCTGGTAAACTTACGTTGAACGAACACCGTGCAATTGCTGAGTTCCGGTCAGAGCACAAATCCCAATCTGGTAAACTATCGTCAGAAAAGTTTGAGGTGTTTGATAAGTTCCGGTCAGAGCACAAATCCCAATCTGGTAAACTCGGTACTGCGATTCCCACACCCCGAACAGGTTCCGGTCAGAGCACAAATCCCAATCTGGTAAACTAGGGAGTTGATCCACAGACGGTACGCGACTGTTCCGGTCAGAGCACAAATCCCAATCTGGTAAACTGGCAGCAACCCCTGCATTACAAGCCGTTATGTTCCGGTCAGAGCACAAATCCCAATCTGGTAAACTGCCCCTTGTTTTGCTTGCCATTGTCCTGCAGTTCCGGTCAGAGCACAAATCCCAATCTGGTAAACTCACCGACGCTTTCCTGTACTACGTCCCCACGTTCCGGTCAGAGCACAAATCCCAATCTGGTAAACTAAAATGTCCCTCTTTGATGTAGCGCCACAGTTCCGGTCAGAGCACAAATCCCAATCTGGTAAACTGACGCGAACATGGTTCAGGACTTAATCGAGGTTCCGGTCAGAGCACAAATCCCAATCTGGTAAACTTGAGGTGGCTCTTCACACAGTGCGGTGGGTGTTCCGGTCAGAGCACAAATCCCAATCTGGTAAACTTGACCGCGAGGCGAAGGTGCCACGAGCGTAGTTCCGGTCAGAGCACAAATCCCAATCTGGTAAACTCAGGGCGCGCACCTCCGCATCCGCCTTTTGGTTCCGGTCAGAGCACAAATCCCAATCTGGTAAACTCTTGCCGACGATGACCGCGACGATTGCGATGTTCCGGTCAGAGCACAAATCCCAATCTGGTAAACTAACACCGGATGCTACACCTACGCCTTGTATGTTCCGGTCAGAGCACAAATCCCAATCTGGTAAACTTTTTCCATCACCAAGTACAACAAGCCTCCGGTTCCGGTCAGAGCACAAATCCCAATCTGGTAAACTTTATCGTGCACGTTAATATCATACAAAGAGTTCCGGTCAGAGCACAAATCCCAATCTGGTAAACTGAGGGTACGAGGGGCGAACAGGTGCGCCAGGTTCCGGTCAGAGCACAAATCCCAATCTGGTAAACTATCCGCACCCTGGACTATGTGCGCAAAGCCGTTCCGGTCAGAGCACAAATCCCAATCTGGTAAACTGTCAGTTTTCGACAACCCGCTGGGCAAAATGTTCCGGTCAGAGCACAAATCCCAATCTGGTAAACTATCCGCGTAGAGAGCCATTTGCCCCGGCCAGTTCCGGTCAGAGCACAAATCCCAATCTGGTAAACTGTTGTCGTGAGCGTTAATGTCATAGAGCGAGTTCCGGTCAGAGCACAAATCCCAATCTGGTAAACTCGACCAATCCGCACCGAACACCAGCGCGGAGTTCCGGTCAGAGCACAAATC
>DHYQ01000029.1:1730-32352 GCA_002414205.1 Gallionellaceae bacterium UBA5126
CAAATCCCAATCTGGTAAACTGAAGCGCATCAGTTTGGCGCTGTCATCCTGCGTTCCGGTCAGAGCACAAATCCCAATCTGGTAAACTTCATCCAGGGCGTGATGGACATCGAAGCTAGTTCCGGTCAGAGCACAAATCCCAATCTGGTAAACTTTCATAAGTGTGCTGAATGTTGAATGGCGAGTTCCGGTCAGAGCACAAATCCCAATCTGGTAAACTGCCGTTTTGGTTGTTGGTGCCAGTGCCAGTGTTCCGGTCAGAGCACAAATCCCAATCTGGTAAACTAAGATGCTCATGGCTGATTACCAGTGGCCAGTTCCGGTCAGAGCACAAATCCCAATCTGGTAAACTTCAAGTAGTCATCGACCGCCAGCTTCACCGGTTCCGGTCAGAGCACAAATCCCAATCTGGTAAACTTATGTGATCGATGAAATCGGCGTAGATGATGTTCCGGTCAGAGCACAAATCCCAATCTGGTAAACTACCAACACAGCAACCACTTGTTTCGGCAGGTGGTTGTTGTGTTTTTGGTGGTTGAAATCATGCGGATAATTCAGAAAAGGTCGTATTGGTCGGGCGCTTTTTTAGGCGGTTGTTTGCTTTTTCCGTAATAGGTGATGATGCGTTCGTACTGTTTGTCGGTGAATTGCAGGATGCTGACGCTGCCGCCACTGGGCAAGGTCTTGGCAACTTGACCGCAGTAGGTATCGACCTGGGTCTGGCTGGTGCAGGCGCGCATATATACCGAAAACTGTGCCATTTGGAAACCCATATCCAGCAAGGCGTTGCGAAATGCGGTGGCGGCTTTGCGCTCTTTGGCCTCGACCACGGGTAAATCAAACATGACGATTATCCACATCAGACGGTACCCGGAGAGCATGCGCGGCTCAGGTGAGATCAGCCGCCAAATCCAGCGGCAGACCCGGCAGGGGTAAGTCCAGCTTGTCTCGCTCCCCCAAAAAGACCTGCACTAGCGAGACCGCCAGGCGTTGCAGGCAGACCATCACCGGGGTGGCACCCAGACTGGTTTGCATGTCGTCATACAGGGTGCGTACCAGTGCCCGCTTGGTGTCGGGGGTGACTTCACATTGCCCTTGTCGTTGCAAGTGCCAGACTTTCAAATCCACCAGCGGGCGGAAGGGCTCCATCAAATCATCCACTAGGCGCATAGCGTTGCCCGCGTTGCTGTGATGCAGCCCCAGCGTGGGGTGCAGCCCGGCAGCCACCACTGCCCGTGCCGTGGCGGCACGCAACACGGTGTAGCCGTAGTTCAGCAAGGCATTGAGGCCGTCGCCATCGCTGTTGCGGCGGAAGGTGTCGCCAAATAACAGTCCCCAATAGCGTCGCGCTCCTTGGGCTTCCACATTATCCGGGTCGCCGGAGCGTACCTTGGTAACCAGGGCAGACAGCGGTACTGACGGCGCGCCCACTGCCTCCAATGCGCTGGCTTGTTGTTGCAACTTGGCCTTGACCAACTCCGCCCACAGCCGTTTCATGCGAGGCTGGGTGGCGGCAATTTGGGCATCAAAGCGTTTGGCCTGCTGAAAATTGCCATCCACGCTGATCAACATGCCGACCACATTGTGGTTGGCGGCACACAGTACTAGCGGCGCGCCGCGTTGCGCCAGGGCGACCAGCAGATTGTTGCTGTAGCTGGCCCCGTGCGCTTGCACAATCACGGCGGCAATATCGTCCAGCGGAATGCGGCCCAGAATGGTGTGCTGGAGATTGGTCACCAGCATGAAGCCGCGCTCGGCGGACAAGTGGCGCTGATCTTCGGCAATTTCCACGATGCGCCCCAGCATGATTTAAGCCTTGAAACCGGGGTCGCGCAATTCACCAATGGAGGAGATGGTGATGCGGCGGGCATTTAGTTTTTGAAGTACGCTGGCGTTCTTAATCAAATAGCTGAATGGATCATCTTTGCTCCGATCTCGTGCATCTACATTGGCTTCATGAACAGGTGCAAATGCAATACGCGTGTCACTTCTTATCCAACAAACACGTGCTGTGATGGCTTGTTGTTCATTCACAAGTCGAACAATATCATTCCGCAGCAACCGCATCACCAACGGCTTACCCGACAAGCTTTGCGTAGGTGAGCGCAGCAAGGCTTTGCCTTTTTCTTCACCATGCTGGCGGATGACTTGATAGGCCTGGAAAGTGGAAATCACCTCGCCCTGCCATTTGCCCTTTTCATTGCGCACAATTTCGATGCAATAGTTGCTGTCGCCCTTGTAGCCTTTATAGGGTTTGGGGTCGCCATTGGGCAGTTGGCCATGACGCGGGTGGGGGGAGGTGAAGGAAATCACTTGCAAAGACTCCTCAATCCGTACTCGCTTGCCATCCTGAATCTTGTGGAAATGCACATTGCCATTGTCTTGCAGCCCATAGGCCGTGTCATTGTGCATGCCTCCTTCATGGCTGTGATCCGGTTTGTGGCTGACCCAAATGGCGTCAATGGCGCGCTGGACGTGCTGTGGGTAGCTGTCCCAAGGGAGTGGCATATTGTCCACCAGCCGTGACAATTGGCGTTCCCGTGCGCTGGCATTGGCACGGGCAAAGCGCTGCAACATGCCCTGGTCGGTGACGCCAATTACGCAGGCATCCACGGCGTGGTGGCGGTGGTCGTTGCGATTCTTCTCGCCACTCAGTCCCAGAATGTCATTCAGGCCAAATTTGGCGCGCAGCATGGCGGTCATCTGGCCGGGAATGACGCGCACATTAGGACTGACCAGTTTGAGGTATTCAAATGCTACCCGGCTCAGATGGCGGGTGTCATTCAAGGCGCGAGCCAGAAAATCCTTATCCTCTTTCAGCCATTTTTCATAGCCGCCTTCGGCAAAGCGCTCCCGTTTGGCGCGTGGCATATTGGCGGCACGCTCCAGAATCTCCTCGTACAACCAGCCTTGGGCGGCAAAATCCTGCCGCGCTTCCCACGGTGTGCGGTTACCCTTGATGCGGTTGGCCTGGCGCATGGACACGGTTTTGTTGTTCAAACTGTCGTCCAGGGTGCGGGCGAAAGGCAGGATATGCTCGATTTCCACGGCGTTACTCAACAGCATGGCCTGGCTGATTTGTGCACCAGAATAGGGGCAGCGGCGGTCAGCGGCGTTGCCGGGGTTAAGTTCCTCCCACAAAATCAATTTTTCAATGTCGTCACGTTTTACCCGTTCCGGGGCAATGTCCAGAATACCAGCAGCCAATTCGCGCAATCGTTTATTGCGCGCTTGATTGTCCGCCTGGCGTTTTTGTGTTTCGTCGCGCTGTTGCTTGCTTTGTTTCAATTCGCGGGCGACTTCGACAATCACTTCGCTGGGGTGGCCGTAGCGCCGGATCAGGGCATTGACCACCAGTCGCACCTGATTCAGCCCGATATGCACCGTGGGGTTGGCGATTTTGCCGTAGCGTTTTTCGGGGGTATCTTCGGGATTGCCCGTGCCGAAGCCGACATGACCTTGTAAGAACTCGCCGTAATAGGGCAGTTTGTGATGCAGGTGAAGGGTTTTGATTTCGCCGGTTTCGGTCAAAACGCGTTCAACTGCAAAGGTGCACCCTTCTACTTCGCCATGCTCAAATTGACTATGATGGAAGCCCGCTGCTTTGGCGGCCTTGTCATACGTCACCACCTCCCGGCGCAACTCCGGCAAAATCAACGCCAAGGCCTTGCGGGACAGACTACCATAGCCCTCGGCCAAGCCGACATTGGCAATTTTTTCGGCACGCTCTTCGTCGATGCCAGTGTGCGTTTGCAACCAGTCGATGAGTTGCGTTTCACTTTCAACCGATAGTAATTGCCAGACAATTTCATCCTGTAATTCGGCCTCAAATTCAAACCACTGCTTGCCAAAATGTTCGGCCTTGGACAGCACGGCGCTGGTGGTGTTGCCTTTTAACTCCGAGCGTTTTTTATCTTCCAGATTGAATGTGCTGCTGCCGCTCAGGCGCAGCAACTTGCGAAGCTGGGTAAAGGTTTGCTTGGCGCTCTTTTCCAGTGCAGCGATGACCTGATCGCGTTGCGTGAGGTTTAACGGCGTGTCCTGCAAATCCGCATCCAGGATGCGCAGGTTGTTCACTTCCTGATAAATCCGGAAGCCTTGCACGCTGGGCAAGGCCAAGGGTGCACGTTCTTCATCCGGCAGAAAGGTGCAGCGTCCCGGCTTGACGGGCTTGAGTTTGCGCTGGTGCAACAGGACATCTTTCAGTTCAACCCGCCCCGCGTTGGTAAATACGGCGGGATTGAATTCGGCCTGTTTTTGCCACAGTGCGTCAAACTCTTGCTCAATCATGGCGCGGTCGATATACAGGTCGTAATACTTGTTGAGCTTGCTTTTGCCGTTTTCGCCAACGACTTTATCAGCGTGATAGCGGGCGCGTACCGGCAAGCTGGTGGTGTTGGCCTCGTTGCGCTGGTAGTGTTGGTCGCGTTTATCACGCTTGTGCAGCCATTCACCCACGGTGCGGCAATCTTCCGCGTCAATTTGTTCACGCACTTTTTGAATTGCGGATTTCAGCGCGCCACTGTCGGCTTCTTTCTGGTCAGTTTTGCGGTTGCTTTTGAAGCCGCGTCGCTGGTTGATGTGGAACAGGGCGCGGGCAAATTCTGCCGGGGTTAGTTGCTCGTCCAGTCCTTTGGCGCGCAAGGCATATGGGTTGAGGATTTCCAGTGCTTTGCGTTCTTCCACCTTGGCCGGGAAAAAGCCATATTGCAACAAAGCCCGCAGCATGCGGGCCTTGCGTTTCAGCAAACGGTCGCGGCGGCGGCGCATGGCACGGGCTTCTCGACGGGCCACGGCCAGCGAGGTGCCGGTTTTGGGATGGCGACCATCCGAGAAAATTCTTGAACCGGCCTTAATCACCGCGCAGGGTGCTTGGTTGGCATTCAGACGGAGCAAGGCCCAGCCCAGTGAAGTGGTTCCCAAATCCAGCGCAAGCCGGTATGGCATCTTAGGTGGCATGATTTCTCCCATTGATTGGCAAGGCCGCCATTCTAGTACGAATGCTTGACGTAATCGGCGTGAATCGTTACGATCCGCGCCACCACCAGATTGGGATTTGTGCTCTGAACGCTAACAAGCTGAAAGATGCACCAAATGAAAGCGCCGCTATATGCGGCGCTTTGTTTTTGGGTGGCTTGGAGTAGGTTCTTAGGCTGGCTGGGTGCCGCGTTTGGCGTGGAATTCCGTCGCAAATTCGGCAAAGCGCCCAGCTTCAATCGCGGCGCGGATGCCTTGCATGAGTTGTTGGTAGTAGTGCAGGTTGTGGATGGTGTTGAGGCGGGCACCGAGGATTTCGTTGACTTTTTGCAGGTGGTGCAAATAGCTGCGGCTGAAATTGCGGCAGGTGTAGCAACTGCAATCGGCGTCCAGCGGGCGGGTGTCGGCCTTATGGCTGGCGTTGCGGATTTTGATGTCGCCGTGCTGGGTGAACAGCCAGCCGTTACGGGCGTTGCGGGTGGGCATGACGCAGTCGAACATGTCGATGCCTTGGCTGACGGCGGCCACGATGTCTTCCGGGGTGCCAACGCCCATCAGGTAGCGCGGTTTGTCTTGCGGCAACTTGGGCGCGGTGTGTTGCAGGATGCGCAGCATGTCTTCCTTGGGCTCGCCCACCGAAAGGCCGCCGATGGCGTAGCCGTCAAAGGCGATGTTGGTCAGACCAGCCAAGGATTCATCGCGCAGATGCTCATACATGCCGCCTTGCACGATGCCGAACAGGGCGTTGGGATTGTCGCCATGCGCGGCTTTGGAGCGGGCCGCCCAGCGCAGTGACAGGCGCATGGATTCCGCTGCTTCGCGCTCGGTGGCGGGGTAGGGCGTGCATTCATCGAAAATCATCACGATGTCGGAATTCAGCACGCGCTGGATGCGCATGGATTCTTCCGGCGTCAGCATCAGTTTGTCGCCATTCACCGGCGACTGAAAGCGCACGCCTTCTTCGGTGATTTTGCGCAGCGCGCCCAGGCTGAAGACCTGAAAACCGCCGGAGTCGGTGAGGATCGGGCCGTCCCAGCCCATAAAACGGTGCAGCCCGCCGTGTGCGGCAATCACGTCCAATCCGGGGCGCAGCCACAAGTGAAAGGTGTTGCCCAGCACAATGTGCGCCTCGATGTCGCGGATTTCCTGTGGCGACATGGCCTTGACCGTGCCGTAAGTGCCGACGGGCATAAAGGCCGGGGTTTCGACCGTGCCGTGGGCCAAGGTCAACGTGCCGCGCCGGGCGAGGCCAGAGGTGTGCAGTAGGGAGAATTGCATGATTCTTTTTCCAGTCGCGCCGCAGCGCGGATTAAACGGGGGCGGGATTAGCCCTCTTCCCGCATGATGGCGATAACGCCGGGTTCCAGACAAGAACGCAGAAAGGCGTTCATGGCGCGTTCGTCTCCAGACGCATAAAAATCCAGCATCCGGGTGTTGAATTCCAGTTGGCGTTTGGCGGGCAGGTTGATGACCGGATAGCCGTGCTGCAACAGGTGGCCGTTCATCATGAAACGTCCCATGCGCTTGTTGACGTCGTAAAAAAACTGGCAGCGC
Source organism: Gallionellaceae bacterium UBA5126 (assembly GCA_002414205.1). Taxonomy (GTDB): domain Bacteria; phylum Pseudomonadota; class Gammaproteobacteria; order Burkholderiales; family Gallionellaceae; genus Gallionella. The sequence continues at coordinate 8,262 of DHYQ01000029.1, forward strand.
GCCATGGTCAGAAAAATGTGAATGGCCTGGTCATAAATGTCGGGCAGATGCGCTAAATCGGCCAGCATGGCGGCATAGCGGCTGGGTAATTCCGCCACTGGCGGCGGGATGAAATCCGTCCCGGCAATCAGCACGCCGCCACTGCGAAACTGTCCCCAGGTTAAGGCTTCCTCCTTGCCCGCCACGGCATGCAGGGCACAGGCGGAGGCAGCAGACAGGGAAAAATTTCCCTGCGCCAGCCAGTCAAACAATTGCCGCCAAGCCTGCCCTTGATTGACGGCAATTTGCTGGTCGGAGAGTTTGTGCCCGCCGACAGTAATGCCTTCCAGCAAGGTTTGCACCTCTGGCAAGGTCATGGGGATGCCTTCCAGATTGACCGCATCGCACACCAGAACGCCCAGTTGGCGCTTTGCCAACATCAGCGCCTTGGCGGGGTTGGGCGGCATGAGCCAATGGGTGTCGGACATGGGGCGTGGTGTTACCGTTAATTGCATGGTCGTTAAGCCTTGCGAAGCAAGATGGCCAGCAAGCCTGCCACCAAAAGTAAACTTATGGTGGCATATCCAGCTATTTCATTATGGATAATCGGTAGCGCGAAGAAAATTGGGACTAATTGACTGAGCGCCGCAAAAAATAAAAGTATCTCCACCATTTTTCGATAGCGAGAATCTTTTTGCTCATTTCGCCATGCAATATACCGATCCAACAAGTTCACCTTCCCTTGTAAACGTGCTATTTCGCGTTCGAGGGCAGAAGTTTGAAGCATGACCTCAAACATTTTATTCGCTCTGGATGAGGACGTCGCAGCAAGAATTCCTTGTGCATCGTCAAAAGTGCGTGCTAGTTCCCAGTAAAATTTGCCGACATCAATTTTCAGCTTCATATTTTGTGCAAGTACAGCATCCCCCAAGTTGCTGAATGAGTAGCAACGATTCCATACCATCTGCAATCTCGTTTCTAGAGCGAGGAGAATATCGAATGTTTTGGAACAGCGATTGTCTGTGCTTTTGTCGATGCAAAGAATAGATGCCCATGTTACGTAGGTAGATACGTCTGGGGCTATGTCACAATCCGTCATGCTTCGAAGAATGGCGCTTACCTTGTCAGCAGGAAAATCAACTACTGTTGATTCGTCGTAATTCTTGGCGGACAGCATGTCATCAAGATCAACCAAGGATGGTTCTGCTAATAGTTTTAAGTAGTTGATGTCTTCTAGGGTCGGTTCCGATTGTGGGCGATAGATATAGTAGGAAAACACGTAGTGCGGCACTATTTCATAAGTTTTTGTGGCTATTTCTTGTGCCAATATGTCGTGTAAGGGTACACCTAGAAGTGTTTTTGAACTGATGTACTCCCTATGTAAATTTCCGCGTGTTTTTAGCTCCGTAAGCACGGATTCAAGTGTCGGCGTCCAATTTTTGTATTCAGTGATTTTCACAAAACAGGCTGAGGAGCCATGAAATGTGACTAGGGTGTTCTCACCATTTCCTTGAGCTTTCAAAACGCTAGGTGAAAAGTCGCATAACTCTTTAAAGGTTATTTGAAAAGAACCCTCCCCACTCGATTTGAATTGAGCATCTTGTTTAAGTGAGTGTTCAAATTTTTCTCGGATTGATACTTCAAAAAATTCGACTGGAATCAATGAGACACGAATTAGTGGCAAGTCAATATCCTTTTACTTGATTTATTCCAATGTATCTTTCGAGAATTCTCAAGGCGGCTAAATGTATGTCGTTGCCGGCGTGGCTTGCGCAATATCCTCCCAACACAACAGGTGTTTTTCCTACCTCAAACAAATCGACAGCAGATTTCGTGACGCAGATGTCTGTATCTATTCCGACAATGTGAACTTCACGAGCATTTAACTCTTCTAGTTGAAACAAAAACGAGGGAGAAACGCAGGTGTATATCGATTTTTTTATTATCTGAACGCCCTCTTTGAGATTGAATGCGAATTCCAGATCATCACTGTTTTCTGAGAAGCGATGCCAGTTGAGAAGACGCCGGTAATTAGAGGGAGTTTCGTTGTAAAATTGGGTGGCAAACACGTATTCATATTCGTGCTGTAGTCGTTCAACCAGTTTAGGGATGTGAGCCGTGTGTTCGTTAATAAAACCCCGTTGCACGTCAACTATCAGAAGAGGAATCACTTTTATTATCCTTGCGGGGCGGCTGTTAAAGTGTTTTCTAGGGCATCAGAGATTGCATCCACTAGTTCCTCAATGCTGGAACATATCGTGAATGTAAATTGGTCGTCGTCACTGATATTTATATGTATTCCAGCCGTACTGAAGGATCTTCCGCTCTTGACTAAGGCCGCCTTAAGAATTTCGAGGTATCTTTTAAAATTATCTCGCTCCACGCCCGTGTCGTTATCAGTGAGAATTTTATTTGAGAAACTTAACATTTCACACGGCGGAAATTTTGACTGTAGGTCGACATATTTAACAAAATCCAATGTGAATCTTTCAGGATCACTCTGGTAGCCCAAGTAGTGGCACTTATGAGAGAAAGACAGCATGTCCTTTCTTTCATTCGGCTCTAACTGTTTTATTTTGTCAATAAGTGATTCTCGTTTGTTATTCTCCTTTGTGTCAGATTCGTTATTGAAGGCTTTGAATTCAATCAACAGGTTTCGACCACCAAAATTAAGATGAACATCCCCTAGTAGACGATCCGTTGGAGTTTGCTGAAAAAGGTTTATGGCACGGTGGACATCCTTCGCTGGAGTTTTCTGCGCCGAGTTTGCGGATACTTTTTCAGGTTTTTCCTGTTTATTTTGATGATGGATTAGACACGATTGATAGCCAAGAAAATATAAAAAATTTCCAATCAGGATGTTTTCGTACACCGTGTCGTTCATGTCTAGTCTGCCTATGAAAAGTTAGAATGCGCGGAGATGTATCTATCAGAAAAGTCAGAATCACCCAGCGGATGCTTGCATAGCGGGCCGTTGTAGTCCTGTTGCAGGCTATTGGCGACGGCGTTGACGATGGCGGCGATTTCTTCGACCTGAAAGTGGGTCAGCAGGCGGTTGGCAAGGTCTGGCGGTAGGGCGACGGTGATTTCGCGTCCATCCGGCAAGAAGGCTTGCACCCCAGCCAGGCGCTTGTTCACCCAGCCGTCGCGCTCGGCGGCCAAGACGGCTTGTTCGTCAAACAGTTGGTCGTACAAGTCTTCCAACTCATCGCTCAGTTCTTCGTCCAGATCGTCGGCAATGCGGACGATGGTGCCGACCATTTTGTCCGCTTCCTCTTGCCAGGGCACGTCGTTGTCGGCCAGACGGCGAGTGAAGCGGGCTTGTAGCTCTGGGTCGAAGAACAGATAGTCCATCTTCTTAGCTGTTGAAGGGGTGTTGCAGCACGATGGTTTCGTCGCGGTCGGGGCCGGTGGAGACCATGGCAATCGGCACGCGGCACACTTCGGCGATGCGCTCCAGGTAGGCGCGGGCGTTGGCGGGCAGGTCTGCGTAGTTTTTTACGCCGACGGTGGAGTCGCTCCAGCCGGGCATTTCTTCGTAAATCGGCTCGCATTGCGCCAGCATGTCCGCGCCGACCGGCAGGATGTCGCAATCCTGGCCGTTCAAGCGATAACCCACGCCCAGGCGCACCACGTCCATGCCGTCCATCACGTCCAGCTTGGTGATGCACAGGCCGGATACGCCGTTGATTTGAATCGAGCGCTTCAAGGCGGCGGCGTCGAACCAGCCGCAGCGACGGGCGCGACCGGTGGTGGAGCCGAATTCGTGGCCGCGTTGCGCCAAGCCTGCACCAATCGGGTCGTTTTTTTCGACGGCATCGTACAGCTCAGTGGGGAAGGGGCCGGAGCCAACGCGGGTGGTGTAGGCCTTGGTAATGCCCAGCACGTAATCCAGCGCTTGCGGGCCAACGCCCGCACCGGGGGCGGCGGCACCGGCCACGCAGTTGCTGGAGGTCACGTAAGGATAAGTGCCGTGGTCGATGTCCAGCAGCGCGCCTTGCGCACCTTCAAACAACAAATGTTGCCCGGCTTGACCGGCTTCGTACAAGGCACGCGGCACGTCCACCACTAGCGGCTTGATGCGCTCGCCCAGCGCCAAAGTTTGCTCATACACGGTTTGGTAATCCACCGTGTCAGTCTTGAAATAGTGTTGCAACACGAAGTTGTGATAATCCAGTACCTCGCGCAGTTTTTCGGCAAAACGTTCTGGGTAGAAAATATCCTGCAAGCGAATGGCGCGGCGCGATACCTTGTCTTCGTAAGCCGGGCCAATGCCGCGACCGGTGGTGCCGATTTTGGCTGCGCCACGGGCAATTTCGCGGGCCTTATCAATGGCTTCGTGGTAGGGCAGAATCAACGGGCAGGCTTCAGAAACCTTCAAGCGGCTATACACGTCGATGCCAGCGGCTTGCAGTTGATCCATTTCCTTCAGCAGCGCGGTGGGCGACAGCACCACGCCGTTGCCGATGTAGCATTGCACGCCATCGCGCAGAATGCCGGACGGAATCAAGTGCAACACGGTTTTTTTGCCGCCAATCACCAAAGTGTGCCCGGCGTTGTGACCGCCCTGAAAGCGCACCACGCCACGGGCGTGATCGGTCAGCCAATCCACGATTTTGCCCTTGCCTTCGTCACCCCACTGTGTGCCGATTACCACTACGTTTTTTGCCATGACTGTTCGTCCTAAATTCTGTTTATTCAATTGGTTAGCGTTTTGCAACTTGCCAGACCCCGTCCTGCAACAGCAGTTGGCGGTCGCAATTCAGTTCGGCATGGTGCGTTGTATCATTCAGTAAATCGACCACCACGATGTCACCGGCGGCGCGCAGCGCGGCGATTTTAGCCTGCAAGGCCGCATCGTCACGGTGTGGGGCCAAAATTCCGGCGGGCAGGCTTTGACCGGGCAACAAGCGGTACAACTGACGCAAATCCATGCTGAAGCCGGTGGCGGCGCGGGCGCGGCCAAAGCTCTTGCCCAGTTCGTCGTAGCGACCGCCCAGGGCAATTGCGTCGTGGCTGCCGGGGTGATAGGCGGCAAATACCATGCCGCTGTGATAGTGGTAGCCGCGCAAATCAGCCAGGTCGATGCCCAGACTGGCGACGTTCAACTGCGCTGCGACGGTGGACAGCTCGTCCAGCGCTTGGGTAATGGCGGAATTGGCCGGCAAAACCTGACGGGCGCGGGCCAGCACGTCGGCGACTTCGCCGTACAAGGTGGGCAGGGCCAGCAGGGCGTTGCGCACTGGCTCGGCCAAATCCTGCACCAGTGTGCTCAACGTCGCGCTGTCCTTGCTTTGCAGGGCGCTGAACAGGGCAGTTTCGCGTTCGCTGTCCAAATCCGCCACCAGCGCACGGAACACGCCAACATGCCCCAAGTCCAGATGGACGTTTTCAATCCCCAACAGCGCCAAGGATTGCAGCAGCAGTTGCTGGATTTCGATGTCGCCTTGCAAGCCGGGACAGCCGTACAGCTCCGCACCCAGTTGCAGCAATTCGCGGGTGCGGGTCAGGCCCACCGGCTGGGTGTGCAGCACGCTACCGGCATAGCACAGGCGCGTCAGACCTTGGCGGTTCAGCAAATGCGCATCCATACGCGCGGCTTGCGGCGTGATGTCGGCGCGCAGCGCCAGGGTGCGGCCACTGAGCTGATCCACCAGCTTGAAGCTGCGCAAATCCATGTCGCTACTGCTGTGCAGCAACAACGATTCGGCATATTCCAGCAGCGGCGGGGCCACCAGTTGATAACCAGCGCGCTGCAACAGCGCCAACCAGGCGCGGCGCATGTTTTCCACCCGCCAGGCTTCGTCTGGCAGCATGTCTTGAATGTATTCAGGGAGTAACCAGTTTTGCATAACGTCGTGCCCAGTTAAGGCGAATTATTTTTTGCCGTTGCCTACATTGCCCGCGTCGCCGGGGCCTTTCAGGTATTTGAAGAAGGCCGAGCTGGGGTCAACCACCATCACATCGCTCTTGTTCTTGAAACTCTGCTTGTAGGCTTCCAGGCTGCGATAGAAGGAATAGAACTTGGGGTTGCGACCAAAGGTGGCACCGTACAGCGCCGAGGCACGGGCATCCCCCTCGCCCTTGAGTTGCTGCGCATCGCGGTAGGCTTCTGCCAAAATAACTTCGTGTTGGCGATCCGCATCGGCTTTGATTTTTTCACCTTCCGCCGCGCCGGAAGCACGCAGTTCGTTAGCCACGCGCTTGCGCTCGGCATCCATACGTTTGTAGACCGATTCGCTGATCTCAGTGGGGAAATCCACCCGTTTCACGCGCACGTCCAGCACTTGCACCCCAAACTGGCGTGCATCGGCATCCGCTTTGGCACGCAGTACGGCCATCACCTGATCGCGTTCGCCAGACACCACTTCGTGTATGGTGCGCTTGCCGAACTCTTGACGCATGATGGAGTTGACGGTTTGCATCAGACGGTTATTGGCTCGCATTTCGTCGCCGCCCAGGCTCTTGTAATACTGAACGACATCCACGATGCGCCATTTCACAAAAGAATCCACCAGCACGTTTTTCTTTTCGGCGGTGATGAAGCGTTCAGGATCCGGTGTATCCAGGGTAATGATTTGCGAGCTGAAAAAACGCACGTCCTGCACCAGAGGTAGCTTGAACTTCAAGCCGGGCGTGGTTTCCACGCGCACGATCTTGCCTAGTTGGAACACGATGGCAATTTTGCGCTGATCGACCACATATAGGCAGGAGCCGAGCACCAGCGCGGCCACCACGATCAGCAGAAAAAAGTTATGCAGGGTTTTCATGGGCGGGCCTCCCGATCACGGGTCAAAGGATTGTCAGCGCGCGTGCGGCTCGTGCTATCTGCCGGAGCCGCTGCCGGGGCTGCCACCGGTGCGGCAGTCTCCGCAGGTGCGGCGGCTTGGTTGCGGCTGGTTTCCACCAGCTTATCCAGGGGCAGATACAACAGGCTGTTGCCGTTCTTTTGATCCACCATGACCTTGCTGACGTTGCTCATGACCTGCTGCATCATGTCCAGATACATGCGCTCCTTGGTGACAGCGGGGGCTTTCTCATATTCCACCAGAATTTGCCGGAAACGGCTGGTGTCACCTTCGGCGGTGGCAATTACCCGTTGCTTATAGCCTTCCGCTTCCTGCATCAGTCGAGCCGCATTGCCCTTGGCGCGTGGCACGACATCATTGGCGTAGGCCTGACCTTCGTTCTTTTGGCGTTCGCGGTCTTGCCCGGCTTTCACGGCATCGTCAAATGCGGCTTGGACTTGTTCCGGGGGTTGCGCGTTTTGCATGGTGAGATTGCTAATCCGAATGCCGGACTTGTAGCGATCCAGCGTTTGTTGCATCAGGCGTTTGGCGGCATCCGCGACTTCCTCACGGCCTTGGTACAAGACAAAATCCATCTTGCTTTTGCCAACGATTTCGCGGATGGCGGTCTCGGCGACCTGACGCACCAGCGTGTTGGTCGCCATGGCTTGGGCTTCCTTGTCGCGTGGCAGCGAGTTGTTAAACAGGTAGTCAGCGGCATCGCTCAGGGCGTACTGCACGGCGAACTGCACGTCGATGATGTTTTCATCGTCGGTCAGCATCAGCGATTCCTGTAGCTGCTTGTTTTTGACGTTGTCCCGATAGCCCACTTCCACGGTGCGCACCTGGCTCATATTGACGATTTCCACCGTTTCGAGCGGCGAGGGCAAATGCCAGCGCAGCCCCGCTTCCGAGAGGTCCACTTTCTTGCCAAAGCGCAATACCACCCCGCGCTGGCCTTCCTTGACGATGTAAAAACCACTGCCCAGCCACACCAAAGCGACCACGGCAAGAATCAGCCCCAAGCCGCCACGACCGACCGGTGAGCGTGGGCCGCCATTGTCGGTTGGTGGAGTGCCGTTGTTGTTATTCAGCAAATTGGCAACCTTGGCGTTCAGTTTTCGTAATAAATCTTCCAGATCGGGTGGGCCATCATTTTTGCGGCCACCGCCCCATTGTGGATCGTTCAATCCCATGACTCTCTCGCTTGTTTAAGTTGCTTCTCGATTAGTTCCTTGGCTTGCCGGGCTGCGCGGGTTTCCAGCAGCAAATCGCGCAGCTCGTCCATGCCGGCACCCGTGCGGGCGCTCAAAAAAACGCGGCGGATTCTACCATAGTCATCGCGCTCAACGCTTGGTGCGGTCTCGGTTACGTCTATCTTGTTGAATATCAAGACCTGCGGAATATGCTCTGCACCGATTTCTGCCAGCACCTTGTTGACTTCGGCAATTTGGTCTTCGTGATTAGGATTGCTGGCATCCACCACATGCAACAGCATGTCGGCCAGCGCAGTTTCTTCCAGTGTGCCCCGGAAGGCCGCGACCAGGCCGTGTGGCAGGTGGCGAATGAAGCCAACCGTGTCGGAAACCACGATTTCACCTTCCCCTTCGGCATAAATCTTGCGCGAAGTGGTGTCCAGTGTGGCAAATAATTGGTCGGCGACGTACACCCCGGCTTTGGTCAGGCGGTTGAACAGCGTGGACTTGCCTGCATTGGTGTAGCCCACCAGCGATACCGACAGTACGCCTTGCCGATTGCGTGCCCGGCGTTGCACAGTACGTTGGTGGCGTAGCTTTTCCAGTCGCTCCTTCAAAAGCAGCACGCGTCGTTCCAGCTTGCGCCGATCCAATTCCAAGCGGGTTTCGCCCGGGCCGCGCGCGCCTACGGCGTGTTTCTGCTGTGCCATTTCACTGCCTTGGCCGACTAGGCGGGTAGACAAATAGCGCAACTGCGCCAGCTCGACCTGTACTTTGCCTTCATGGCTCTGCGCCCGCTGGGCGAAGATGTCGAGAATCAGCATGGTGCGATCAAGGACGCGGGTTTGCAGCTCTGCGGTCAGATTGCGCATCTGGGCCGGGCTCAGGTCGTGATTAAAAATCACCACGGGCGGCGCATCCTGGGCGGCTACCAGTTCAGCAATTTCCTGTACCTTGCCGGTGCCCGCGAACAGGGCGGTATTGGGGCGTTGGCGTTTACTTTCGACGATGGCTAACGTGCGAACGCCTGCTGTTTCGGTCAGCAGGCGTAATTCTTCCAGACTTTCAGCGTAATCCGGTTCACCAAAATTGATGCTGACCAGAATGGCCGTGTCGGTTCCCGAAGTTTGTGGGCGCATTATTGCCCATCATCGTAAGAGATGGTGACGGCGCGGGCAGGGACGATGGTGGAGATGGCGTGTTTGTAAACCATTTGAGTGACGGTGTTCTTCAGCAGGACGACATATTGATCGAAAGATTCAATCTGTCCTTGTAGTTTGATACCGTTGACCAAGTAAATGCCAACCTGGACATGTTCCTTGCGTAAAGCGTTCAGAAAAGGATCTTGTAATTGTTGTGCTTTGCTGCTCATGATTTTTGCTCTTGTTGTCGGAAAAGGCACGCACTTTACTGGATTATGCTGCGCTTGTGAATGGCTTTTGCGCCCGCGCGCTAAAATTGCGGGCCGGTGTGCGGGCGGCGATGATGTCTTGTGGGCGGCCAGGAGAGGGGTGCGGAATTAAGGCTGCACGGCAGGTTTCATTTAAGGAGGAATTTTGCTACAATGCGCGCCGTTTTTTGGATGGGCTTAGAGCCCGTTTTTTGTTTCTGTGGGTTGAAATCATGGATGTAGCAAATCTGGTAGAGGCAACGGTCGTCGGTTTGGGTTACGAGCTGGTCGCGTTTGAGCGCAGCGGGCGGGCCTTGCTGCAAGTATTTATCGACAAGCCTGAAGGGATTGTGATTGAGGACTGTGAGAAGGTCAGTCATCAGCTAACCCGCTTGTTTACGGTGGAGAATATTGACTATGACCGCTTGGAGGTGTCGTCTCCTGGTCTGGATCGTCCGCTGACCAAGGCGGCGGATTTTGTGCGTTTTGCAGGTGAGCAGGCCAAGCTGAAGTTGCGCCAGCCTGTCGCCGGACGCAAGAATTTTGTCGGTACGCTGGGCGTGCTGAATGATGGCGTGTTGCAGTTGCTGGTGGACGGCGTGCCGGTAGAGATTGCCTTGGGCAATATCGACAAGGCCCGTCTGGTGCCTACCTTTTAAGTTTAGTTTTTGCGCAGTGCATACTGTCGGAGTTAGGAAATGAGTCGAGCTGTTTTGATGTTGGTGGATGCGTTATCACGCGAAAAGAATGTGGACAAGGAAGTGGTGTTCGGTGCGCTGGAATCGGCGCTGGCCTCTGCGACCAAAAAGCGCTTTGATGACGAGGCAGATGTGCGCGTCAGTATCGACCGTAATACCGGGGAATATCAGTCTTTCCGTTGCTGGCAAGTGATGGATGATGAGGAGTTTGAAACCCCCGATTTGCACATCAAATTGGAAGAAGCGCGCAAGCGCAAGCCCGACGCCGAGCTGGGTGACATCATCGAGGCGCCGCTGGAATCCATTGACTTTGGTCGTATCGGTGCCCAAGCCGCCAAGCAGGTGATTTTCCAGAAAATCCGTGATGCGGAGCGTGAGCAGATTTTGAACGAGTTCATGGCGCGCAAGGAACATCTGGTGTCCGGCACGGTGAAGCGCATGGAGCGCGGTAATGCCATCGTGGAGTTTGGCAAGATTGAAGCCTTTTTGCCGCGAGACCAGATGATTCCCAAGGAAAACTTGCACGTTGGTGCCCGCGTCAAGGCGCATTTGCTGCGCGTGGATCGCGGTTCGCGCGGCCCGCAAGTGGTGCTGTCGCGTACCTCGCCGCAGTTGTTGGTCAAGCTGTTCGAGCTGGAAGTGCCGGAAATCGAGGAGGGTGTGCTGGAAGTGGTCAGCGCTGCCCGTGATGCCGGTTCGCGCGCCAAGATTGCGGTGCGCAGCCACGATGTGCGCATTGATCCGATTGGTACCTGTGTGGGTATGCGCGGTTCGCGCGTACAAAGTGTCACCAACGAGCTGTGTGGTGAGCGCGTGGACATTATTTTGTGGGCGGAAGATCCTGCAACGTATGTCATTAATGCCCTGTCGCCCGCTGAAATCGGCAGCATCGTGATTGACGAAGAACAGCACAGCATGGATGTGGTGGTGGAAGAGGATAATCTGGCGCAGGCGATTGGTCGCGGCGGTCAAAATGTCCGTTTGGCCTCCGAATTGACCGGCTGGACGCTGAACATCATGACTGTGGCGGAGTCTGGCGAGAAGCACGCCCAGGAATTTACTAAAATTCAGAATCTGTTCATCGAAAAGCTGGATGTGGATGAAGACATGGCGCTGCTGCTGGTGGAAGAAGGTTTCAATACACTGGAAGAAGTGGCTTATGTGCCGCTGGAAGAAATGCTGGAAATCGAAGGGCTGGATGAAGCGACGGTGGAAGAGTTGCGCAGCCGTGCCCGTAATGCACTGCTGACCGCTGCGATTGTGAGCGAAGAGCAAGTAGAACATGGCATTGAAGATTTGATGCAACTGGAAGGCATGGACAAGGAAACTGCGACAGTGCTGTGCAGCAAGAATATCAAGACGCGAGAAGAACTGGCCGACCTGGCCGAAGACGAACTGGTTGAGTTATCCGGCATGGATGACGAGCGTGCCAACCGTTTGATCATGGCAGCACGCGCACCCTGGTTTGAGTAATCAGGGGGGCTAGAGTAGGGGATGGTGATGGATACGATGAATGTTGCGCAATTTGCGGCCGAGTTAAAAGTTCCGGTGTCGGTGTTGCTGGAGCAATTGCAGGCTGCCGGTATTTCCAAGCGACGCGATTCGGATGGGGTTTCTGAGTCTGACAAGGCCAAGTTGTTGGCCTATTTACAGCAGTCGCATGGGTCGGAGGCGTCGGGTAAGAAGATCACGCTGGCACGGCGTGAAACCAGTGAGATCCGAAAGTCGGATGGGGCCGGACGTCCGCGCACTATCCAGGTCGAAGTGCGCAAGCGCCGTACCATATCGGCTGACGCCGTGCAGCAATCGTCTGCGCCGCGCCAGGTTAATCCAGCCGCCTATCTGGATGAGAAAGAATTGGCCAGCCGCGAACGTGAGGCACGTTTGCAAGCCGAGTTGGCGGCGCGTCAGGCGGCTGAAGTTGCTGCGCGCAATAAACCGCGCCCTGCGCAGGCCAAGCCGGTGACGGCTGCGCCCGTGGACGTGGCGCCTGCGCCGGTAGAAGCGCCGCCCGTGTCGGTAGAAGCGCCACGTGTGTCCGTGGCAGAAGTGGCGCCCGCCCATCCGGTAGAGGTTGCGCAGCCTCCCAAGGTTGCGCCGCGTGTCGAACCTGCTCCGCTGGCACGTCCCAAGCCCGCGCCTGCGCCTGTGTCCGGTGATACGCCAGTGATTGGTGCGCCGGTGCTACGTCGTCCACGCCCAACCTACAAGCCGCAACCCGCGCCGGTGCCCGCACCCGCGCCAGTCGCTGCCGCCACCCCTGCCGCTGCGCCTGCTCGCAAGGAGGGTGCTGGTAACAAGCCTGCAAACAGCGATAACAAGCCTGCCAATGCTGCGCGTCCTGCCAGCAAGCCTGGCAAGCCGGGTGGTCGTGATGACAAGGAAGACGTCAAGCGCGCTGGCGCCAGCAAAGGGGCCGGTGACAAGGGCGGGCGTAACAACACCTGGAATAACCCGGTGCGCGGTGGCAAGCGTGGTCATGATAGACATGGCAAGGGTTCCGGCGAATCTTTCGTGCAACCCACCGAGCCGATTGTGCGTGACGTGTCCGTGCCGGAAACCATTTCCGTGGCCGAGTTGGCGCAGAAGATGGCCGTGAAGGCGGCGGAAGTCATCAAGGTGCTGATGAAGATGGGCATGATGGTGACCATCAACCAAGTGCTGGATCAGGAAACCGCCATGATTGTGGTGGAAGAAATGGGCCACGTCGCCAAGGCGGCCAAGCTGGATGATCCCGATGCTTACCTGATGGAAGAAAGCGAACACCATGATGTCGAACTGTTGCCGCGTGCGCCAGTCGTCACCGTCATGGGCCACGTTGACCACGGTAAGACCTCGCTGCTGGACTACATCCGCCGCACCAAGGTGGCGCATGGCGAAGCCGGTGGCATTACCCAGCACATCGGTGCCTACCACGTGGATACGCCACGCGGCATGATTACCTTCCTTGATACCCCCGGCCATGAAGCGTTTACCGCCATGCGTGCCCGTGGTGCCAAGGCCACCGACATCGTGATTCTGGTCGTGGCTGCCGACGACGGCGTGATGCCAACCACCCGCGAAGCGATACACCACGCCAAGGCGGCGGGGGTGTCCATCGTGGTGGCGATTACCAAGATCGACAAACCAGATGCCAACAGCGAGCGCGTCAAACAGGAACTCGTCACCGAAGGCATCGTGCCGGAAGACTGGGGTGGCGATGTGATGTTTGCCGAAGTGTCTTCCAAGTCCGGTCAGGGTGTGGACGACTTGCTGGAGCGCGTGCTGCTGCAAGCTGAAGTGATGGAGTTGAAGGCTGCACGTGACACCCATGCCAAGGGCTTGGTGGTGGAAGCGCGTCTGGACAAGGGTAAGGGCGCGGTGGCCACCGTGCTGGTGCAATCCGGCACCATGCGCCGGGGCGACTCGGTGCTGGTGGGCTCGGTGTTTGGCCGCGTGCGTGCCATGCTGGACGAAAACGGCAAGACCATTACCGAAGCGGGCCCCTCCATTCCGGTGGAAATCCACGGTCTGTCCGACGTGCCGGTTGCCGGTGAAGAATTGATGGTGCTGGCTGACGAACGTCGGGCGCGTGAAATCGCCCTGTTCCGCCAAGGCAAGTTCCGGGGGGCCAAGCTGGCCAAGCAACAAGCGGCCAAGCTGGAAAATCTGTTCGAGCAGATGACCGAAGGCGAAGTGCGCTCCCTGTCCCTGATCGTCAAGTGTGACGTGCAAGGTTCGGCGGAAGCCATCAGCCAATCGCTGAACAAGCTCTCCACCGAGGAAGTGCGTGTCAACATCATCCACTCCGCCGTCGGCCCGATTTCCGAATCCGACGTTAACTTGGCGCTGGCTTCCAAGGCCATTATCGTGGGCTTCAACGTGCGCCCCGATGCGACCGCGCGCAAGTTGGCGGAAAGCACCGATGTGGACATCCACTACTACAACATCATTTACAATATGATCGAAGAGATCAAGGCCGCCATGTCCGGCATGCTGGCACCGGAAAAACGCGAGGAAGTGATTGGTCTGGTGGAAGTGCGTCAGGTGTTTGTGGTCTCCAAGGTCGGCACCATTGCCGGTTGTTATGTGCTGGAAGGTCTGGTGCGTCGCAATTCCAAGGTGCGTGTGCTGCGCAACAATACCGTGGTACACGACGGCGAACTGGATTCCCTGAAGCGCTTCAAGGACGACGTGAAGGAAGTCAAACACACCTTTGAATGTGGTTTGTCGCTGAAGGGCTTTGACGACTTGGTGGTGGGCGATAAGCTGGAAATCTACGAAATCGTTGAAGTGGCGCGGAGCCTGTAATGAGCAGCTTCGCCCGTACCGACCGTGTCGGCCAGCAAATGCAGCGCGAAATCGCCGAGCTGGTGCGGTTGGAAATCAACGATCCACGCGTCAAATTGGTGACGATCACCGGGGTGGAAGTGGCACGGGATTATTCCCACGCCAAGATTTTCTTCACCCGCCTGGACGGCAAACACGCCGAAGCACAACAAGGCTTGGAACGCGCCGCCGGTTTCATCCGCAGCCAACTGGCCCGCAGTCTGAAGCTGCGCATCATGCCGCAATTGCACTTCGTCTATGACGCCTCGGTCGAGCGCGGCACGCAGTTGTCAAAATTGATTGACGACGCCGTGGCCAGCGACCAGCGCAATCACCACGATGAATAACCCCGCCGCCCTCACCAGGGCGGTTTTAATTTAAGCCTTCATTTTCCATGGCCCGTACCTATCGCCCCTTTCACGGCGTCCTGTTGCTGGACAAGCCGCTGCACCTGAGTTCCAACACTGCCCTGCAACAGGGACGGCGGCTAGTGCAGGCGGAGAAAGCCGGACATACCGGCACGCTGGATCCGCTGGCCAGTGGCTTGTTGCCGCTGTGTTTCGGCGAAGCCACCAAGTTTTCCACCGCGCTGCTGGATGCCGACAAAAGCTATCGCACCACCGTGCGGCTGGGCATTACCACCGCCACCGGTGATGTTGAGGGTGAGGTGATTGCCGAGCAGGCCGTGCCGCCCTTGACCTTGGACGAAGTGGAGGCGGTACTGGCACGCTTTCGTGGTCCCATCGTGCAGGTACCGCCGATGTACAGCGCGCTCAAGCATCAGGGCAAACCGCTGTACGAATACGTGCGCAAGGGCGAAACGGTGGAGCGCGCCGGGCGCGAGGTGGTGATCCACGACTTACAGTTGCTGGGGTTTGATGGGGTGAATCTGGAACTGGACGTGCGCTGTAGCAAGGGCACCTACATCCGCACGCTGGGTGAAGACATCGGCCTGGCGCTGGGCTGCGGCGCGCACCTCACAGCCCTGCGCCGCACCCGCATCGCCCATTTCGACTTGAACACGGCCTACACCCTGGACGCCCTGACCGACATGGACATGTCGCAGCGCGAGGCTTGCGTCCTGCCGGTAGATTGCCTGTTGCCGGAGGTGCCCAAACTCACCCTGGACGACACCGCAGCGCGCAGATTGGCGCTGGGCCAGCGCCTAGGCATGGACACCGGCCTGCCCGACGGACGTGTGGCACTGTACAACGCACAAGGCTTTATCGGCACCGGGCAAATCCTGGGCCGACGCCTGGCCCCGGAACGGCTACTGGGGGAATTTTGTCGGGCGGAAGCGCGGGGAAATTCGTTATCAGCGGAGTGAGGTAGGGCGGATTCGCGCAGCAATCCGCCGTTTAAAGGCGTGGAACAGGGTTTGATTTTTGCTGTGGCAATGTGCGATTACGCTACGCTAATCGCACCTACAGCGAGGGATTTAGGCTTGTGCCGGTTGCAGCAGCCTGGCGTGTTCGCGCAGGGCTTCCAGCACCAGTTCGTGCAGGCCTTCGCCGCCGTCGGCGACGTGGGCCAGCAGTTGCAAGCGCATGCGGGGTACCCAGAACAATTGAATGTGTTTGGCGATGCCGAGTTTGCCTTCGCTGCGGTTGGGTTGGACGGCGAAGAATTCGCCGATTTGGTTGGCCATTTCGACCAGGTGTTTGATTTCCATGATGTTGTTCCTAAACGATGTGGGCGGCGGGAGTATAAAGGACAAATTGCCCGGTGCGGGCAAATCCCACCAGGGTCATGCCGACTTGCTGCGCGGTTTCGACCGCCAGGCTGGTCGGGGCGGACAGGGCCACCAAGTGCGGGATGCCCATGCGGGCGGCTTTTTGCACCAGTTCCACGCTGGCGCGGCTGCTCATCAGCAAAAAGCCGTCGGCAAAACCGTCGCGGCAACGCAGGCCGATTAGCTTGTCCAGCGCGTTATGCCGCCCGACATCTTCGCAGGCCCGCAGAATTTCCCCGTCGGCAGCACACCAGGCGGCGGCATGTAGCGCGCCGGTTTGCTGCATTAGCGGTTGATGGGCGGGCAGGGCGGCCACGGCGCACAGAATGGCCTGGGCGGCCAGTGGCGAGGCCGGGGGTAGGGTGGGCAACGCGGGGCTCAACTGCGCCAGACTGTCCAGCCCGCACAAGCCGCAACCACTGCGCCCCATCAACACCCGCCGCCGTGCCTTCAGCGCCGCAAAGGCCGAGGTGGCAATGTCGCAGCGCAGCGTTAGTCCCTGCTCACCGCTCACCACTTCCGCGCCATAAAACTGCCCCGGCTGCTGAATAATCCCCTCGGTCAAAGCAAACCCCAGCGCAAACGCCTCCAACTCCAACGGCGTCGCCAGCATCACCGCATGGGCAATGCCGTTGAATTCCAGCGCAATGGGGGTTTCCACGGCCAAGGTGTCTGTGACGGAGGTGATGCCGTGGGCGGTGTGGCGCAGAACGGGGTGAGATATAAGGCTTGAAGCCAAGTTTTACCTTGCTTGAGAGTTGTTTTTACGACCGGACTCAACGATAAACGTGGCGCGCTCATAAAGCTCATCATAGGTAATAATTTCTACGTTTCTCGAATCACGTCGAAATAACTCAAAAGTTTTTTCCTTGATGGCTTTTGTTTTTGGAGCTTTTTCAGATTGAATTTCATCCCAGCATCCTATGATTAAAATTGATTTTGAATCATAGGCATGTTGTTTAATCTCTTCCTCATTTTCATCAAATAATGGCCTATCTTTTTCAAGTCTTAGTTGTCCACTGGCCTTTTGTTCCAAAATTTGCGAGTAGGCTTCTAGCAATTCATCTGATAGACGCCAAGCATTGGAGCGATTTTTTGATGTGCCGAATAATGGAGTAGAGGGGAGTTTTAGTTCAACGAAGGTTGTAAAACGAGTATCACCCAAGAGGTAGTCGGCTTTGACAACCCCCTTGCCAGCGGCATCTGACGAGGAAGCACAGAATTCTTTTTGAAGGATACGTTGGAATTTGTAATCTAAGCCGTATCCAAAAATCCAATCGTTGTGCTGAAAAAAATGTTGCCAAGCTGTTTCGTCTTTTGTGTTTTGCTTGTGCATGACTTCGTTTTTGTAGTTATCCAGTCCGTTCTCGTACAAAAGTTTTTCAAACAATTCTAGTTGTGCACGGCGATACCCTGTATTCACCAAATCCTGATGTTTTAGCTCACCGTTGTCTAGCCACTCCGCAATCAGTTCGCCCCCCTCACTACCAGAAAGGAGCGTTGCAATTTTGCGTTTGGCAGTTGCGTCGAGTTTGTCGAGTGAGCCATCAGATAGACTGATTCTGCGTAGGCTAATATCTTTCAAATCAATGGAATTGATGAATTCCAAAAAGATTTTTAATTGAGCTAAATTGAACTTAGAAAGAGAAATTTCACCTTTTTGCTCTTCGTCTCCGTTGCTCTTTATATCAATTTTGGAGACTTTAAAACCCTCAATGTCCTCTTTCTCATTTAAGTAAGTGAGTTGCAACCAAATTCTGCTAGACGTTTGAATTCTTATGCAATTTTCATCTCGCCATACAACATTAAAGAAACGGCCTTTTTCAAACTGATGCGTATAAAGATGCCCAAGCTTATAGTCGAACGGGCTAAATTCATGGAACTGATCGCGGAATGACATCTTTTACTCACTGATGTTGGCGCACATACCCAATCAACCCTCCAGTCGAGCTGTCATGCGCTCCGGTGCTGGCTCCGGCTGGCAGCTCCGGCAAAATTTTGCTGGCGAGTTGTTTGCCGAGTTCGACGCCCCATTGGTCGAAGGGGTTGATGTGCCAGATCACGCTTTGGGTGAAGACTTTGTGTTCGTACAGGGCGATCAGCATGCCCATCGTGTGCGGGTCGAGGCGCTTGAACAGCAGGGTGTTGGTGGGTTTGTTGCCGGGGAAGACTTTGTGCGGCAGCAGGGCGGCGATGGCGGCTTCGTCCAAGCCTTGGGCGACCAGTTCGGCGCGGGCTTCGTCGGCGGTTTTGCCGCGCATCAGGGCTTCGGTTTGCGCCAGACAGTTGGCCAACAGGATGCGGTGATGTTCGCCCAGCGGGTTTTGGCTGTGCAGCGGGGCCAGGAAGTCGGCGGGAATCATCCGCGTGCCTTGGTGGATCAACTGGTAGAAGGCGTGCTGGCCGTTGGTGCCGGGTTCGCCCCACACCACCATGCCGGTGTCGTAATCCACGGGGTTGCCGTCGCGGTCCACGCCCTTGCCGTTGCTTTCCATGTCCAGTTGTTGCAAATAGGCGGCGAAGCGGTGCAGGTATTGGTCGTAGGGCAGCACGGCATTGGAGCCTGCGCCGAAGAAGTTGCCGTACCAAATCCCCAGCAAACCCATCAGCACCGGCACATTTTGCGCCAGCGGGGCAGTGCGGAAATGCTCGTCCATCGTGTATGCGCCGCCGAGCAGGGCCTCGAAGTTGTCCATGCCCAGGTTGATGGCGATGGGCAAACCAATGGCCGACCACAGCGAGTAGCGCCCGCCCACCCAATCCCAGAATTCAAACACGTTGGCCGGGTTGATGCCGAATTGCGAGGTGGCGGCGAGGTTGGTGGACACGGCGGCGAAATGCTGCGCCACGGCGGCTTCGTCGCCCAGCTTGTCCACCAGCCAGGCGCGGGCGCTACGGGCGTTGGTCAGGGTTTCCTGGGTGGTGAAGGTTTTGGAGCTGACGATAAACAGCGTGGTCGCCGGGTCGAGTTTTTTCAGCGTTTCGGCCAGATGGGTGGCATCGACGTTGGAAACAAAATGGGCGCGCAGGTCAGGCCGAGCATAGGGTTTCAGTGCTTCGCACACCATCAGCGGGCCAAGATCGGAGCCGCCGATGCCGATGTTCACCACGTCCTGAATCGCCTGCCCGGTATGGCCGCGATGGCTGCCATTGCGCACGGCATCGGAGAATTGTCGCATCTGCGCCAGCACCCGGCGCACGTCGGGCATCACATCCCGGCCATCCACGAACACCGGCTTGTCCGAGCGGTTGCGCAGCGCGGTGTGCAGGGCGGCACGGCCTTCGGTGTGGTTGATTTTGTCGCCGCTAAACATGCGCTCTACGGCTTGTGGCACGCCCGCTTGCTCGGCCAGTGCGACCAGCAGACGCAGGGTGTCTTCGGTGATGCGGTTTTTGGAATAGTCGAACAGCAAGTCGCCCAGTTGTACGGTAAAGCGCGGGAAGCGTTGCGCATCTTCGGCGAACAACTGGCGCATGGACAGGGATTGTACGGTAGCAAAATGGGCAGCAAGCGCTTGCCAGGCAGGAGATTGAGTCAGGTTGGACATAATGGTTGTTAGTCGTTAGTCGCTAGTTTTGAGTCGTTAGTTGGTAGGGTGGATAAGCAGCGCGCATCCACCATTTGCATCTTGCCAGCTAGGTGGGTGCGCTACGCTTATCCACCCTACGGCTTCTATCCTGTGTAGGTGCGAATTTATTCGCACGGTTTGGATTTTTAACGGCAAAAAAGCCGTGCGGATAAATCCGCACCTACGCTGCGTTACACCGGCTGCAAAATCACCCCGGCCAGCGGCGGCAGGTTAAGTGTGGCCGACCAGGGCAAGTCCATCCACGGCACCGCCTCGGCGACCACGACGCCGGCATTGCCTTGATTGCTGCCGCCGTAGTATTCCGAATCGCTGTTGAGGATTTCGCGGTATTCACCGGCTTCTGGCAAACCCAGACGGAAGTTGGGGCGGAACACCGGGGTCAGGTTGACCAGCACGATGACTTGCCGCCCGTCGCGGGCCAAGCGGCGATAGGACAGCACGGATTTGTCGGCGTCGGTGCAGTCCACCCAGCGGAAGCCGTCGGACTGGAAGTCTTGTTCATGCAGTGCCGGTAAATCGCGGTACAGCACGTTCAGATCGTGGCTGAGATTGTGCACGCCGCGATGCCAGTGCTCGCGCAACTGCCACCATTCCAGCTCCCAGCGGTCTTGCCATTCGCGCCCCTGGCCGAATTCGTTGCCCATGAAGTTGAGCTTCTTGCCCGGCGTGGTCATCTGATACAGCAGCAGCAGGCGCAGGTTGGCAAACTGTTGCCAAGCGTCGCCCGGCATCTTGCCCAGCAGCGAGCCTTTGCCGTGCACCACTTCGTCATGCGAGAACGGCAGGATGAAGTTTTCGCTGTAAGCGTACATCTGGCCGAAGGTGAGCTGGTTGTGGTGGTAGCGGCGGTAAATCGGGTCGTAGTGGAAATAGCGCAGGGTGTCGTTCATCCAGCCCATGTTCCACTTCATGGAGAAGCCCAAGCCGCCGATGTAGGTGGGACGCGATACGCCGGGCCAGGAGGTGGATTCCTCGGCCATGGTCAGTGCGCCGGGGAAGGCTTCGTGCACCATGATGTTCATGGCTCGCAGGAATTCCACAGCATCGAGGTTTTCCCGTCCGCCGTATTTGTTGGGCAGCCATTGCCCTTCGCTGCGCGAGTAATCGAGGTAGAGCATGGAGGCCACCGCATCCACACGCAGGCCGTCGAAGTGGAACTCGGACAGCCAGAAGTGCGCGCTGGACAGCAAAAAGCTTTTCACCTCGTTGCGGCCATAGTTGAAGATGTAGGTGCCCCAGTCCTGATGCTTGCCCAGACGTGGGTCTTCGTGCTCAAACAGCGCGGTGCCGTCAAAGCGTGCCAAGGCGAAATCGTCGCTGGGGAAATGCGCGGGCACCCAGTCCAGCAACACGCCCAGCCCAGCCTGGTGGCAGGCATCAATCAGGGCACGCAATTCGTCTGGCGAGCCAAAGCGGCTGCTGGGGGCGAAATAGCCAGTAGCCTGATAGCCCCAGGATTCGTCCAGCGGATGTTCGGACACTGGCAGCAATTCGATGTGGGTGTAGCCCATGCCCTTGACGTAGGGAATCAGGTCGCGGGTCAGCTCGGCGTAGGTGTACATGCGCCCGTCGGGGTGGCGTTTCCACGAGCCGAGATGCAATTCATACACATTGATGGCAGCGTGCATCCAGTCCCATTGGGCGCGCTGTTCCAGCCAGGCCTGATCGTGCCAGACATAGCCGCCCGCCGGAGCCGCCAGCGCCGCCGTGTGCGGGCGCAGCTCATAGCCTTGGGCGTAAGGGTCTGTTTTGGTGAGGAGTTGCCCGCTGTCGCGGTTGCGGATTTCGTAGCGGTACAGGGCATGTTGGCGCACGCCGGGCAGGAAAATTTCCCACACCCCGCTGGCCCCGTGCAGACGCATGGGGTTGACCCGCCCGTCCCACTGGTTGAATTCGCCCACCACGCTGACGCGCTCGGCATTCGGTGCCCACACCGCAAAACGCACCCCGGCCACGCCCTCCAGCGTGACGGCATGCGAGCCCAGCATGCGATAGCTCTGCCAAGCGGTGCCTTCGTTGAACAGGTGCAAGTCCATGTCGGACAAAGCGGGTGGGAATTGATACGGATCCATTACTTCGTGCTGATGGTGCCCATAGTGCACTCTCAGACGGTAAGGTCGGGCGGGTGCATTTTTACCCTGCCATTCAAAAATTCCGCCGGTATGTAACTGGGTAAACGCACCGTCAGCCCCTTCCACCAGTTCTACTTTGGTCGCCCCTGGGAAGAAACTCCGAATGCACCAGCCAGTCTTCGCCTGGTGTAATCCCAATACCCCGAACGGGTCGTGCAGACGTGCTTGTAATACCGCTTCCATCCATTGCGCCATTTTCCCTCCTGATTGTCCTTGTCTAACGCGGCAATTGTAAATGATAATGCCCCCACTACGGCACACTATACAGGAGAGGGGCACATGAAGACTGAATTAAGCTATCTGCACAAAAAATATCAAAGCAACGCGAGCGGGCTGTCGCAGCGCTTTGTTAGCCGGATTACCAAGAATACCTATGCGATGGTGCTGGCAGGCGGTCGAGGGAGCCGTCTGCACCAGTTGACCGATTGGCGCGCCAAGCCTGCCGTACCATTTGGCGGCAAATTTCGCATCATCGACTTTGTGCTGTCCAATTGCGTTAACTCCGGCATTCGCCGTATCGGCGTGGCGACGCAGTACAAATCACACAGCCTGATTCAACACATTCAACGTGGTTGGTCGTTTCTGAACGGCCAATTTGGTGAGTTTGTGGATTTGTTGCCCGCACAGCAACGCATTAGCGAAGACCAATGGTACAAGGGCACGGCAGATGCGGTGTTCCAGAATCTGGACATCATCCGCGAAAGCGGGGCGGACTTCGTGCTGATTTTGGCCGGGGATCACGTCTACAAGATGGACTACGGCAAATTGTTGGCTTTCCATGTGGAAAAGAAGGCCGATATGACCGTCGCCTGTTTGGAAGTGCCTGTTAAGGATGCCTCCGGCTTTGGTGTGATGGCGGTGGATGATGATGCGCGTGTGGTGCAGTTCACCGAAAAACCAGCGAATCCTGCCAGTATCCCCGGCAAACCCGGCGTGTCGTTGGCCAGCATGGGGATTTACGTATTCAATAGCAAGTTCCTGTTCGAGCAACTGATCCGGGATGCTGACGACTCTAAATCCAGTCATGACTTTGGTAAGGATTTGATTCCACACATGGTCAACAAGTATCGGGTGTACGCGCAGAGCTTCGATCAGAGCTGTGTCGGCATGGGCGATGACGACGTGCCCTACTGGCGTGATGTCGGCACGATTGATTCCTATTGGGAAGCCAACATGGAGTTGACCAAGGTATTGCCGGATCTGAATATGTACGATCAGGAATGGCCAATCTGGACGCATCAGGAGCAGTTGCCACCGGCCAAGTTTGTGTTCGATGAAAATGAACGGCGTGGCATGGCGATTGATTCGCTGGTATCGGGTGGTTGTATCGTGAGTGGCTCCACGGTGCGCCACTCCTTGCTGTTCTCCGACGTGCGCGTCAACAGCTACTCCACCATCGAGGATTCCGTGTTGCTGCCAAATGTGGATGTCGGGCGCTATGTCACGCTGAAGCGGGTGATTGTCGATAAAAACTGCAAGATTCCTGAAGGCATGGAGATCGGCGTTAACCCTGAAGAAGACCGCAAACGCTTCAGTGTCAGCCCCAATGGCATCACCCTGGTTACCCCGGAAATGCTGGGGCAACAAATTCGCAGTATCCGCTAGTCACTCTCTTGACACCCCGCCTCCGGCGGGGTTTTCCTGCCATGAAAAAACCTGTTGATCTTGTCTTCCTCTGGCATATGCACCAGCCAGATTACCGCGATTATGAAACGGGCGATTTTGTTTTGCCCTGGACATACCTGCACGCCATCAAGGATTACACCGACATGGCCGCTCATCTGGAGCGTCATCCCAAGGTGCGCGCCGTGGTGAATTT
Organism: Gallionellaceae bacterium UBA5126; assembly: GCA_002414205.1. Lineage (GTDB taxonomy): Bacteria > Pseudomonadota > Gammaproteobacteria > Burkholderiales > Gallionellaceae > Gallionella. The sequence continues at coordinate 31,894 of DHYQ01000029.1, forward strand.
TGTGCCCATTCTGCTCGACCAAATCGAGGATTACGTCGATCAGTTTGCCACAGGCACCCTGCGCGACCCCTTGTTGCGTCTGCTGGCGCATCCTGATCCGGTGCAATTCAGCACCGCCGAGCGTGCATTGGTCTTTGAGTGCTGTTTCCGCAGTAACGAAGCCAAAATGATTGCGCCGTATCCCGCGTATAAACGGCTGCACAGTCTGTATGCCGGGTTGCAGCACGATGGGGAAGCCACCTTGGCCTATCTGTCCGGGCAATACTTGGCCGATTTGCTGACCTGGTATCACTTGGCCTGGTTTGGCGAAAGCGTGCGCCGTGAGCAGCCGCTGTTGTTGGAGCTGATGAAAAAAGGGCAAGGCTTTACCCTGGAAGACCGTCAGGACGTGCTGAAGCTGATTGCGCACTGCTTGTCCGGCATCATCCCGCGCTACCGCAAGCTGGAAGAAAACGGCCA
>DHYQ01000029.1:32465-34269 GCA_002414205.1 Gallionellaceae bacterium UBA5126
GCCATGCCGGATGCGCCCTTGCCACAGGCAGACGCCTATCCCGGTGGGCAAGCGCGCGTGGCGGCGCATGTGGTGCAGGCCATGAACTGCCATGCCTCGCGCTTCGGTCATGCCCCGCACGGCTTCTGGCCCGCCGAAGGCGCCGTGTCGGATGCCACATTGGCGGTGCTGGCCGAGGAAGGTTGCGGCTGGATTGCCAGCGGTCAAGGCGTGTTGGCCAACAGCCTGAACCAAGCCGGACGCGCAACGCATGACAAGTTGAACTATTTGTACCGCCCGTATCAATTCGAGCACCAAGGCCAGCGCATGCACGCCTTTTTCCGCGATGACCAGTTGTCCGACTTGATTGGCTTCGAGTATTCGCAATGGCATGGCGAAGACGCAGCGCGGCATTTTGTGGCGCAAATCGAGCAGATCGGTCGTAACGCGTCGCACGATCAGACGCCGCTGGTCAGTATCATTCTCGACGGAGAAAATGCCTGGGAATACTACCCCTACAACGGTTTTTACTTCTTCGACGCGCTGTACGGCCTGCTGGAAGCTCATCCCAACATCCACACCCATACCTATCACGACTACCTGCGCCTGAATCAGTTGCGTACCGACTGCGTGGCCCCTGCGCCGTTGCCGCCGCTGGTGGCCGGGAGTTGGGTGTATGGCAACTTCGCCACCTGGATCGGCAGCCGCGACAAGAATCGTGCCTGGGATTTGCTCTGTGCGGCCAAGCGCAGCTTCGATGCGGTGATGGCCAGCGGCCACCTCAGCGCAGCGGAAGAGGCTGCCGCCGAGCAGCAACTGTGCTCCTGCGAAAGTTCGGACTGGTTCTGGTGGTTCGGCGACGACAACCCATCCCAGTCGGTGCAAAGTTTCGACCGCCTGTTCCGCCACAACCTAAGCGCCTTGTATCGTTTGCTAAAACTGCTGCCACCCGCTGAACTGGCAGTGCCCATCAGTCAAGGTGGCGGTCACGCCGAAGCAGGCGGCACCATGCGGCGCGGCAGTGCCTGAACCTTAAGCTCCCTTCCCCTTGTAGGGGGGGCGTAGCGAGGAGGCTTGGAGATGGGGAAATTTACTTCGAGGCGAACGTTTCAACCCCCACCCTAACCCTCCCCCTGCCAGGTGGAGGGGATGTATGTGGATACATCATGCCCCTCCAACTAATAACTAACGACTCACAACTCAAAAAACTCATCATGTCCAACACCATTTCCCTGTTATTCGGCGTGCACGCCCATCAACCTGTCGGCAATTTCCCGGAAGTGATCGACGACGCGCATTTCCGCTGCTATCGCCCCTTCTTGCAAGTGCTGCACCGTTTCCCGGAATTCCGTTTTGCCGTCCATTTCAGCGGCTGGCTGCTGGATTATCTGGACAACAAATTCCCCGAAGACATGGCGCTGCTGCGCGACATGGTGGCACGCGGTCAGGTGGAATTGTTTGGCGCAGGCGATACCGAGCCGGTGCTGGCGGTGATTCCTGAGCAGGATCGCTTCGGGCAAATCACCCGTTTCTCTGACAAGCTGGAAAACCGCTACGGCCAGCGTCCGCAAGGAGCCTGGCTGACCGAGCGGGTGTGGGAAGCCACCGTGGTACCGTCGTTGTCTGACGCGGGCATTCGCTACGTCACCGTGGATGACTACCACTTCCTGTGCGCGGGCAAGGAAATGGCCGATTTGAATGGCTACTACACCACCGAAGAAGGTGGCAAGCCGCTGGATTTGTTCCCGATTTCCGAAGGGCTGCGCTACCGCATTCCGTTCGCCCCGGCGCACGAGGTGGTGGGCTATATGGAATGGCTGGCCGA
>DHYQ01000029.1:34360-35319 GCA_002414205.1 Gallionellaceae bacterium UBA5126
TGGCCAGAGACTTACGACTGGGTGTATGAGAAGAAGTGGCTGGAAAACTTCATCATGGGCGTGCTGGCGTCGCAAAAAATCCGCGCCACCACCTACCGCGATTACCATGCCAGTTGCAAGACCCGTGGCATCGTCTATCTGCCCACCACCTCCTACATCGAGATGAACGAGTGGACCTTGCCCGCCGAGCCTGCCGGACGCTATGCCGATTTGGTGGCCCGCGAAAAACAGGCCGGACGCTATGAGGAATACAAGGCCAACATTCGCGGCGGGATTTGGAAAAACTTTTTCACCCGCTACCCGGAATCCAACTGGATGCACAAGCGCATGCAAGCCTTGTCGTTGCGCGTGGCCAGTTTGCCGGATGGCAAGTGCAGTGCCGATTTGCTGGATGACTTGTACGAAGCACAAGCCAACGATGCCTATTGGCATGGCCTGTTCGGCGGGCTGTATCTGCCGCATCTGCGCCGCGCCGTGTATAACGCCGTTGTGCGACTGGAGGCCAAGCTGGATCAGCTTGCGCCGCGTCAACAACCGGCCCGCCACGATTGCGACCGCGACGGTGTGGAGGAATTCGCCATTTACAACAACGCCTTGCAGGCGATTGCCAAGCTGGATGGGCATGCTGCCGTGTGTGAACTGGACGACTACCGGCTGCACCACAATTTTGGCGACACCCTGCGCCGCCAAGCCGAGCACTACTTCAACAAGATTCGCCAACACAGCGGTGACGGCGGTGAACACCAAGGGGACGGCATCGCCTCGGCGCATGACCGCGTGGCTTTCAAACACCACATCGACCCCAGCGACCTGTTGAGCGACACCGCGCCGCACGGCTTGTTTATCGACACCCTGCATCAGGACGGCACGGCACAAACGCTGGCGGGCTATGTGCTGGTGCAAGGCGAAGAAGACGCGCTGACTTTCCAGCACGACCTGCCCGGCGGCGCGCTGCAAAA
>DHYQ01000029.1:35410-46992 GCA_002414205.1 Gallionellaceae bacterium UBA5126
GAGTTGTCGATTCGCCTGCTGCTGGCCATGCCCAGTTGCGACGGCTACGCCGGGCGCTACATCCTCGGCAACGGCGACATCCCCTGCGGCTTCGGCGCACTGCTGGAGCAGGACAACTTGCGCAGCCTGACCCTGGAAGACGGCGTACTGGGTGGCAACGTGGTGCTGACCACCTCCCACGCCGTCAGCCTGCGCGCCCACCCCTACTTCACCGTGTCACAATCCGAAGCCGGGTTTGAAAAAATCATGCAGGCGGTCGAGATCACCCTGACAGTGCCGGTTGGCGACGAGGTTGTGAGTCTGAGTGTCGAGGTGCATGCGACGCGTTGAAAAGAAAAATGCCCCGTAAACGGGGCATTCTGTGCGACCAACCCCGCTGCTGCGGGGTTGGTTTTATTGGCAGGCCTTGGAGAGCAATGTTTTTGGCAGCAGGCTGGCGGCAGCACCGGGCACCGCAGATTGTGAGGCTGTCGTGCCGGTGACGGTGGCTTCATTGGCATCATTACCATTGGCGCAGAACCAGCCGCCTGTCAGATTGTTGTAGTTCATGTGGATTGATTTGCCAGCGATCTTGCTGCTGACACCGGTGGTCTTGTAAGTCGCGGTAATCGTGGTTTTGGTGGGTGTGCTGGTGACGTTTTGCACATATTTGCCGCTCGTCACGGCGCTAATGCCGGACAAGAACCAAGTGCCGTCAGTGGTGTAGCCTTCCGTCATGGGCGTCTTCAGGCCATCCAGCAGGGTCATGGCTTCTGCTGCTTGGGCGCGGGCCGTGTAGTCGCCATACGCCGGAATAGCTACGGCTGCCAAGATGCCGATAATGGCCACGACGATCATCAGTTCGATCAGAGTAAAGCCTTGTTGTAAGTTTTTCATTACGTTCTCCTTAGTAAGTGGTAGTAGAGCAAGCAACATTGCATGCTTACAACTATGCAAGCATTATTGATGCCAATTCTTTCATCTGCCTGAATATAAAGGATAAAAATATTTTCATAAAACTTACTTAATTCTTGCTTATGGCTTACATTGATTTAATGTTAAAAAAATGTTTATTTTGTGACGAAAATGGTCACCTTTTGCCTTGAATTGTTCTTTTGGCCAAGCTGGATGATGTCAGCCACTGGAATGTGGGACATGCTTGAACAGCGGGGTGTTGCCCGCATCGTCAGAAGATACGGGCTGTGGCTTAACGCACCAATCCCGCTTCTACAGCCGGGCGTTGGTCGGTGAGTTTTTCTAGTAGGGTCAGTGCGAAGTCCATCGCGGTGCCGGGGCCGCGTGAGGTGAGGAGGTTGCCATCTTGCACCAGGGCGTCGGTACTGACGTGCACGTCCGGGTAAGCGTCGAGGCAAGTGGGGTAGCAAGTGGCGTGTTTGCCGTTGAGCAGCCCGGCTTCGGCCAGTACCGATGGCGCGGCGCAAATCGCCGCTACCCAGCGGCCAGATTGGTGCTGGCGGCGTACCAAGTCCAGCACGCGTGGGTCGTTTTTCAGGTGGGTGGTGCCGGGCTGACCGCCGGGCAGGGCGACCAAATCAAAGTCTTGTGACAACATCGCCTCCAGCGTGCAATCCGGCTGAATGACGATGCCCCGGCTGCCGCGTAATGCGCCGTCAGTGAGTCCAGCCAGCGTGACGGCTACGCCGCCCCGGCGCAGGATGTTGACGATGCTGATGGCTTCCAGTTCTTCGCTGCCTTCTGCGAACAGCACCAGCGCGGTCTTCATGTCTGTTTTCCCAGTTGGTAGGCGTCCATTAGGGCGCGTTGCAATTCGGGATGTTGCGCCAGATCGGTGATGCCCATTTTCTCTGCGGCAATCATGCGTACCTGCATCTCGGCCTTGTGCTTGGTCCAGTCATCATCCAGTGCTGCCAGATCGAATGCGCCATCCTTCATGTAACGCACGGCCAGTCCCTGGGGGTTGCTGAATTCAAGTTCGGCAACCTCCATCACTTCAAACAGGTAGGAGTAGGTGTCTATGCCGTGTTTGTGGGCCAGCAGCTCGTGGATGACGGGCAGGTCGTCGTGCTCTTGCAGCAGGTCGTCAAAATCGAGCGTCGCGGTGCAGAGATAATCCTCGCCCTTGAACGAGAATTCGGTCATCACGTCTATGGTGTTCTTCATGGCCGGTATCAGTCGCGGAAGTTGTTGAATTGCAAGGGGAAGTCGGTGATGGATTTCTTCACAAAGGCGATTGCAGATTGCAAATCGTCGCGGCTTTTACCCGTCACACGCACGGCATCGCCCTGGATGCTGGCTTGCACCTTCATCTTGCTGTCCTTGAGCTGCTTGACGATTTTTTTGGCTAGTTCGGTTTCAATGCCGACTTTGACCTCGCAACCGCGCTTGACCTTGTTGCCGCTGACTTTTTCCGATTTGTCGTCGATTTTCAGGCACTTGACGTCTACGCCGCGCTTGGATAATTTGCCGTTCAGGATGTCCTGCACCTGATCGAGTTGAAAATCATTGTCGGCAAATACGGTCAATTTCAATTCGGTTTGCTCTACGCGGGCATCAGAGCCTTTGAAGTCAAAGCGCGTGCTGACTTCCTTGTTGGTTTGATCGACGGCATTGCGTACTTCGGTTTTATCGACTTCGGACACGATGTCAAAAGAAGGCATGATGAATTCCTGAGAGTTGAAAGCAAGGGGCTATATTCCCTTCTCCTTGCAGAGTTAGGCCGGAAGTAGCAGGCATCACCTTGACGGGACGCTTAAACCACCCTCCCTACCTTTTTTCTGCGAGAGAAGTGCTGATTAAATCCGTTCGCCCTGAGCTTGTCGAAGGGCGATCTCTGTAAGGCTGGGATTCATTTATTTCTCCATTCATGCTTCGACAAACTCATCACGAACGGAGAAATAAATCAGCGGTTCCCCAAGGGGAGGCTTTATTAGGTGGATAAAAACCGCTTAGCCGAAGCTGCACACGTAGTGCACAGGCTCGTCACATTGAATGACGAAGCTGCTGTTGGCGGGCACGGAGAATTGTGTTCCGGCATCGTAGGTGGAGAAGCCGCTGGCATCGCCGACTTTCACGCGGCAGGTGCCGCCGATGATTTCCATGATTTCCGGTGCGCCGACGTTGAAGGTTAGGGTGCTGGGCAGAATCACGCCCACAGTTTTGCGACTGCCGTCGCCGAACAGCACGGTGTGCGACACGCACTTGCCGTCGAAATACACGTTGCCTTGTTTGACGACGCTGACGTTATCGAATTGCGACATGAGATTGCTCCTTGTAAAACTCCCCGCAAAAGCGGGGAGGAGATGAATAAAATTAAAGCGGACTTACGCTGCCGGTTCGTCGGCCTTCACGCCCTTGTGATAGGTGCTGTACACGTACACGGGGATGCCCAAATCGCCCAGCAGCTTGTCGATCAGCGGTTTGACGTCGCTCCAGTCCAGACTGCCCACGCCGGTGGCCAGCCGAGGCAGGGCCAGGCTGCTGATTTTTTCCTTTTCCACCAGCGCGCGCAGGGCGTGCAGGCTGTGGTTGACGTTGGCCAGTGTGGCTTGACCAGGCTTGCTGCCATGGTCGAAAGCGCCTTCCTGAGTGAACAAGTTGATCACATAACGCCCATCGGCTCCCATCCAGGTCCACAGACCGCCGGACTTGGGATGATGACCCTGACAGAAGTGGCGGAAATCTTTGTGCAGGGCAGGCTCCTGCTCGCGCAGTTGCAAGGCCAGACCTTGGTGGAAATCGTCGTTGGGTGCCACGCCATGGGCAATTGCCTTGGCACCGCTCAACAGAATGTCACCGCTCAGTTCGTAAATCATGATGTTTCTCCTGGTTAAGATTTTTTGCTTTGCAGATTGGCCGCGATGCGCATGCGCAGGGCGTTCAGCTTGATAAAGCCTGCTGCATCCTTTTGGTCATACGCCCCCTGATCGTCTTCAAAGGTGGCGATGCTGCTGTCAAACAGGGAATGCGTGGCGGAGTCGCGGCCCACCACGATGACGTTGCCTTTGTACAGCTTCAGGCGCACTTGGCCGTTCACCACTTGCTGGGTGTGGTCGATCAGTACTTGCAGTGCGCGGCGTTCCGGGCTCCACCAGTAGCCGTTGTAAATCATGCTGGCGTAGCGCGGCATCAAATCGTCCTTCAGATGTGCGACTTCACGATCCAGGGTGATGGATTCCATGGCGCGGTGCGCCTTCAGCAAAATGGTACCGCCGGGGGTTTCGTAGCAGCCACGTGATTTCATGCCGACGTAGCGGTTTTCCACCAAGTCCAAGCGGCCAATGCCGTGCTCGCCGCCCAGCTTGTTCAGGTGGGCCAGAATCTTGGCGGGCGACAGGGAGATGCCGTTGATGGACACCACGTCGCCTTGCTTGAATTCCAGGTCGATGTATTCGGCTTGATCCGGTGCCTCTTCCGGCGATTTGGTCCAGCGCCACATGCTGTCTTCGGCTTCGGCAGCGGGGTTTTCCAGGTGACGGCCTTCGTAGCTGATGTGCAGCAAGTTGGCGTCCATGGAATAGGGACTGCCACCATTGCGATGCTTCATGTCCACGGGGATGCCATTGGTGTCAGCATAGGCCATCAGTTTTTCCCGCGACAGCAAATCCCATTCGCGCCAAGGAGCGATGATCTTGATGTTGGGGTTCAGGGCATACGCGCCCAACTCGAAACGTACTTGGTCATTGCCCTTGCCGGTGGCACCGTGCGAAATCGCATCCGCGCCGGTTGCGTGGGCAATTTCGATCAGGCGTTTGGCAATCAACGGACGGGCGATGGAGGTGCCCAGCAGGTATTCACCTTCGTACACGGTGTTAGCGCGAAACATGGGGAATACGAAATCGCGTACAAATTCTTCGCGCACGTCGTCGATGAAAATGTTTTCTGGCTTGATGCCGAATTGCAGCGCCTTCTGACGGGCCGGTTCCAGTTCTTCACCTTGCCCCAGATCGGCGGTAAAGGTAACCACTTCGCATTGGTAAGTGTCTTGCAGCCACTTCAGAATGACGGAAGTATCCAGACCGCCAGAGTAAGCGAGAACCACTTTGTTGATTTCAGCCATGATTTTTACCTTGTTGTACGAATTTCTAAACGATGCGTTTCGGTCGCATGAAAATAAAGCCGGTTTTGCCGGGAAAAGTGTCTTGCGGCACGCCTAAGCTCGATGCTGTTTTTGATACTTGCTGATACACGCGTGCATTATGCGGGTTTTTGCATTGCGCCGACTGACAAAGGGCCGCATTCTATCGTTACAGGGATAGCGGGCTCAACCGCAACGACTGGCATTCTGTGTTGCGGCTGGGTTTGGGCGGACATGGCAATGCGGACTGAAAGTCAGCGTTAAGCGGGCATTTTGCCCAGCAGCAGGTATTCCATCAGTGCTTTTTGGGCATGCAGGCGGTTTTCGGCTTCGTCCCACACCACGGATTGCGGGCCGTCAATCACTTCGCCGCTGACTTCTTCGCCGCGATGGGCGGGCAGGCAGTGCATGAACAAGGCGTCCGGTTTGGCGACACGCATCATGTCGGCATCGACTTGCCAGTCGGCGAAATCCTTCAGGCGCTCTTCGTTTTCAGCTTCCCAGCCCATGGAAGTCCACACGTCGGTGGTGACCAGATCAGCGTCGCGGGCAGCTTCCATCGGGTCGGCAAAGGCTTCGTAATGGTCGGTGCCGAACAAGCCTGCACGTTCTGGCTCGACTTCGTAACCGGGCGGGGTGGAGACATGCACGTTGAAATCCAGAATTTCCGCCGCTTGCAGCCAGGTGTTGCACATGTTGTTGGAGTCGCCGATCCAGGCCACAGTCTTGCCCTTGATGCAGCCGCGCTGTTCGACATAGGTGTAAATGTCGGCCAGCACTTGGCAGGGGTGGTACTCGTTGGTCAGGCCGTTAATCACCGGCACCCGCGAATGGGCGGCGAAGCGCTCGATGATGTCCTGCTCGAAGGTGCGGATCATCACCAGATCGACCATGCGCGAAATCACCTCCCCGGCATCTTCTACTGGCTCGCCGCGCCCCAGTTGGGTGTCGCGGGTAGACAGGAAAATCGCCGAGCCACCCAGTTGCTGCATGCCGGCTTCAAACGATAGCCGGGTGCGGGTGGAGTTTTTCTCGAAAATCATGGCCAAGGTACGATCCTGCAACGGCCAGTGTTGTTGATAGGCTTTGAATTTGGCCTTGATTTGGCGGGTGCGCTCAAACAGGTATTCGTATTCTTCGCGGGTGAAGTCCTTGAACTGCAAAAAGTGTTTGATGGGCTGGCGGGTCGGCATGATGGCTCCAATCAGGCGTGCAGGAAGTCTTGAATCAATGGGCAGAGGATGTCCAGCAACTGGCTGGCTTCGGCTTCGCTCATAATCAGCGGCGGCAACAAGCGGATGACGGTGTCTGCCGTCACGTTAATCAGCAGGCCCTTTTCCAAGGCGCGCTTGACCAGTTCGCCACAGGGCTTGTCCAGTTCAATGCCGATCATCAGACCTTGGCCGCGCACTTCTACCAAGCCCGTTTCACCGGCCAGACGTTGTTGTACACCGTTGCGAATGAATTGGCCCAGCTTGTCCGCATGGGCCAGCAGGCCGTCCTGCTCCATGATGCTCAGGGTGTGGAAACCCGCCGCGCAGGCCAGCGGATTGCCGCCAAAGGTGGAGCCGTGATTGCCAGGCTGGAACACGCCGGTGGCGCGTTTGGCCGTCAGACACGCGCCGATGGGCACACCGGAGCCGAGACCTTTAGCCAAGGTCATCACATCCGGCACGATGCCGCAATGCTGGTGGGCAAACCACTGGCCGGTACGACCAATGCCGCTTTGCACCTCGTCCAGCATCAGCAGCCATTCTTGCGCGTCGCATAGGGCGCGCAGTTGTTGCAGGTAGTCCGCATCCAGGGTGCGGATGCCGCCTTCGCCCTGCAACGGCTCCACCAGCACCGCCACGATGTTGTCGTGATCGCTGGCCGCCTGGCGAATCGCCGCTAAATCGTTGTAAGGTACGCGGATAAAGCCAGTGACCAGTGGCTCAAAACCCTTCTGGATTTTGTAATTGCCAGTGGCGGACAAGGTGGCCATGGTGCGCCCGTGGAAAGAGCGCTCCATGACGATGATGTTGGGCAGGTGCACGCCGCGCTGATGACCGTACATGCGGGCCAACTTGATGGCGGCCTCGTTGGCCTCGCAGCCGGAATTGCTGAAAAACACCTCGTCCATCTTGCTCAGGGCGCACAGCTTGTCGGCCAGTTGCACCTGACCATTCACTTGGTACAGATTGGAGCAATGAATCAGGCGGTCGATTTGTTGATGCAGGGCGGCTGTCAGGCGGGGGTGGGCGTGACCCAGCGTGTTCACGGCAATGCCCGACAAACCATCCAGATAACGCTTGCCGTCTGCATCCCACAACCATGCGCCTTCACCGCGCACAAACGCCACTGGCAGGCGCGCATACGTATTCATTACATGCGACATAAAAACCCCTTGAAAAGACAGACGGCGGACGAGCCGCCGTGCATTGGAAAGGCCGTATATTGAAGCAAACCCCCCTGTTTAGGCAAGGGTGAGCATTGGGGAACCTTGAAAAACCTACTGCGCGGCTTGATTGCAGCGTTGCGCGGTACTCGATACCTCGCCTATCCACGGATATGTCTCGGCATCTCCGTTCCGTGCGCCTTGCACTCAAGCCGCTCGCTACGGTTTTTCGAGGTTCCCTCGTTTCTGACCCCGCAAAACAAACAAGCCGACATCGCTGTCGGCTTGTGGTGCAACGTGTACGACTGCTTAGGCGGCCATGGCCTTGATCGCAGCGGACAGGCGGCTCTTGTGGCGGGCAGCCTTGTTCTTGTGGATGATCTTCTTGTCAGCGATGCTGTCCACAGTGCTCATGGAAGTTTGATACACGGCTTGAGCGGCGGACTTGTCGCCAGCCTGAATTGCCTTGATCACCTTCTTGATTGCAGTGCGCATTTCGGAACGCAAGCTGCTGTTGTGAGCATTTTGTTTGATGGATTGACGAGCACGTTTGCGTGCTTGTGCGCTATTTGCCATGGAATGAAACTCCTGAAATTTAAGAATAGGCTGACGTAAAGGTCGCGCATTCTAGCGGCGGACATCTGATTTGGCAAATGTTTTTTGCCAATGCGAGTGGCGGGGCATAGACAGCGGATCAGCGGCGTGGGGGTAGGGCGGATTCGCGCAGCAATCCGCCGTTTGGTGGCGTAAAAAAGATGGCTTGCTGATGCGAAGCCATCTTATGAACTGTGGTTATTTATTCAACAAATACTTCAATCTGAAAACTCCGACAAATACCCCCATGCAAAAGGGTGAAAGGGCTATTTGGAGGCAGGTTGCCAAGAGGAGAAAAAAATAACTGCTGGTTTCATTGAACCAAAATACTCTTCCCGTTTCGGGTATCGTAAAGGTAAAAATAAAAACAAGTGGCAAAAAAATCATGGCTTTAACTAGGATTTTATATGGAAAATCACGAATTCTTAGCAGGCGCTCCGGCTCAATTTTTTGCATATCCTCAATGCTGCGGCACATTACAGCCAGCACACCAAAAATTGGAATAACAGGCGAGATAAACCAAAAAATGGCGTAGAACGCACCCCAATAGTTGCTGTAAACAGGTAGCGTTTGAAGGTGTGCGAGCATGGGAACGATCTCCGCCATACAATTGACAAAATCCTTTGCTGCGGCGGTATCAAACCAGTGTTTGGGAATGACATAAGTCATTAACGTGACATACAAGACAACCACCGCCACCGTCGAGTAAAAATAAAACTTTGGTTTGCTCAGAATTGACCATTTCTGTCCTCCCCTTTGTTGCTTGGGGGATTCAATCAAGTTTTGCAAAATTAGTCTCCCCATGTGGGTGCGCCTGCTCCAGGGCCGTAGGGTGCAATAAGCAACGCGTATTGAACCAACTATTTGAATAAAAAAACATTCTTAAATGTAGCCCGTGAAGATGGCTTTCTTTGCGGAGTTTTTTTGGTGCAATGCGCTGCGCTTATTGCCCCCTACCACTATCCATTTATTGGGCCTGCGCCTGTGCGATATAGCGTGCCGTCACGAAATCCATCATGTTGACGTGTTGTACAAACCACTGGGCAACATCTTCAGCCAGGAATTTTTGCAGGCTGGCGGCGTCGCGCTGGTTTTGCCAGTTGTCCGCCTGTTGCTGAAAAACCGCCAGCACTTTGTCGTGTTCCATTTTGTGCATGGGGTAGGGCGGGAAGTTGGCTTGCTGCATGGCGGTTTCTTCGGCGGCGAAGTGGTCGCGGGTGTGGGTCAGTAAATGTTTCAATAATTCATCCACTTGGGCGCTGTCGGTGGCGGCCAGTGCGGTCAGCAGGGCGTCGTGGGTGGCGGCGAAGTCGGCGTGGTCGTGGTTCATGAAGTCCAGCGCCACGGGGTTGTAGGTCAGCATGGTGGGTTCCTTGGGTTTAAAAGGGGAAGTTGAGGTCAGGTTGCAGTTGCTGCAACACAGCCTTGAAAGTTTGCTGGATACGCGCCAGCGCGTCCGGGGTGTCGGCCTCGAAACGCAGCACGATGACCGGCGTGGTGTTGCTGGGGCGGGCCAGGCCGAAGCCGTCGGCGTATTCCACCCGCACGCCGTCCAGGGTGATGATTTCCACTGCGCCGGGGAAGTCGGCTTGTTGTTGCAGTTGGGCGATGAGGCGGTGGTTTTCGCCTTCGGCGGTGGGGATGTGCAGCTCCGGCGTGCTTTCTGCATCCGGCAGGGCATTGAGCACTGCGCTGGGGTCGGCCACCTGGCTCAAAATTTCCAGCAGGCGCGCCCCGGCATACAGCGCGTCGTCAAAGCCGTACCAGCGCTCGGCCAGAAAAATGTGCCCGGTCATTTCCCCGCCCAGCAGGGCACCGCTTTCCTTCATCTTGGCTTTAATCAGCGAGTGGCCGGTTTTCCACAGCGTGGGGCGACCGCCGTGCTGGCGGATCCAGCCATACAAATGGCGGCTGGATTTGATGTCGAACACGATTTCCGCCCCCGGCTGGCGTTGCAACAAATCGGCGGCAAACAGCATCAGTTGCCGGTCGGAATAAATGATGTGGCCGTCCCGTGTGACCACGCCCAGCCGGTCGCCATCGCCATCGAAGGCCAGGCCCAAATCGCTGCCGTTGCGCTGCACCGTGGCAATCAACTCGCGCAGGTTTTCCGGCTGGGCCGGGTCGGGATGGTGGTTGGGGAAATGGCCATCCACCTCGCAATACAGCTCCGTCACCTCGCAACCCAGTTGCCGGTACAGGTCGCCAACATACGCACCGGCCACGCCGTTACCGCAATCCACGGTGATTTTCAGCGGGCGGGCCAGTTTCACGTCGGACACGATGCGGGCGAAGTAGGCGGCAGCGATATTTTCCTGACGATAGCCGCCTGCGCCGTGGGCCAAGTCGTTGGCTTCAATGCGGCGGCGCAGCGCCTGAATTGCCTCGCCGGACAAGGTTTCCCCGCCCAGCACGATTTTCAGACCGTTGTAATCCGGCGGATTGTGGCTGCCAGTCACCATCACCGCGCACTGGGTTTGCAGGTGGTAGGCGGCGAAATAGCTCATGGGCGTGGCGACGCAGCCAATGTCGATCACGTCGATGCCGCTGGCTTGTATGCCCCGCGCCAGCGCCGCCGCCAACGCCGGGCCGGACAAGCGCCCATCGCGGCCAATCGCAATGCAGCACTGCCCGCGTGCCAGCGCCTCGCTGCCCACGGCCTGACCGATGGCCTGCACCGCCTCTTCGGTCAAGGTGCGACCGACCACACCGCGTATGTCGTAGGCTTTGAAAATAGAGGCGGAAAGTTTCATCACGGGTCGTTGGGCAAGGTCGGTGGAAAACGGGGCGCAGTGTTGACCAAGCGATGCGGGCCTGTCAATTTTTTCCCGCCGCCTGTGGCACTCGTTTTGTGCGCAGGCGGTGGCTGACTGGCCTGTTATGGTGCAGAAAGCCTGGTTGGCAGGCTGTTTTTGCCTGGCACGCTAGTTGCTGACAGGGTGACATGGAAAAAAAATTGCAACAGGAAATGCGTGTGCTGCTGGTGGATGAAACCTTCGAGCGAGCGGCGATGTTGAAACAGGCTTTACAGGCGGCGGGTTGGCGCATTGCTGCCCATGTGTCCTCCAGTGCCGACTTGCCGGGATTAGTGGCGGCGCTGCAACCGGATGTGATTATTCTGGATAACGAATCGCCCGACCGTGACACGCTGGAGCACTTGTGCGTGCTGGGGCGGGATTTGCCGCGCCCGGTGGTGATGTTTACCCACGACAACGACAGCGAAAAGATGCGCGCCGCCATACGGGCCGGGGTGAGCGCCTATGTGGTGGGGGCGGTGCAACAGGAGCGGCTGCACTCCATTATGGAAGTGGCGATTGCGCGTTTTGAGGCGTTTCAGGTCATGCGCCGCAATCTGGAAAAGGCCGAAACGCAGTTGGCAGATCGCAAGGACATTGACCGCGCCAAGGGCATTTTGATGCGCCAGCGCGGCTGGTCGGAGGGCGAGGCGTATCAGGCGTTGCGCAAAATGGCCATGGACAAGGGCATTAAATTGGGCGATTTGGCGCGCCAATTGGTGGCGATGGCGGAGTTGTTGGTTTAGGGAGCCGCTGATTTATTCCTCCGTTCGTGGTGAGC
>DHYQ01000030.1:0-312 GCA_002414205.1 Gallionellaceae bacterium UBA5126
ATTGCCACGGAAAGCCTGAGCCAGTATGACGAACTCGTCACCCTGCCGTGCTACCAGTGGAACCACTGCGTGATTGCGCCGCCGCAGCATGCGTTTTGGCAGGACGACGCGCCGTTGACGCTGGAAAAATTGGCACGCTATCCCATCGTCACCTACGACACCGCGTTTAGCGGACGCGGCAAAATTGACGCGGCCTTTGAGCAGGCCGGGCTGACGCCGACCATCGCCCTGACGGCGATTGATTCGGACGTGATTAAAACCTATGCGGAGCTTGGTTTGGGAATTGGCCTGCTGGCCGGGATGGCGTTTGTG
>DHYQ01000030.1:406-23587 GCA_002414205.1 Gallionellaceae bacterium UBA5126
ACCAAGTTGGCAGTGCGCCGCAACGCCTATCTACGCGGCTATGTGTATGACTTTATTACCATGTTCGCGCCGCATCTGACACGGGAGGTGGTGGAGGATGCGCTGGCGGGCGAGAGGTAGACGCCAGTCAGGCGGTTTCTGCCGGGTGACCCAAGGCGATCAGGCCAACTAGTTTCAGATGTTCCGGCAGGCCAAAGTGCGGCAGCAGGGCGTGACCGTTCACTTGGCCGATCCAGCAGCCGCCCAGTCCCAGTGCATGCGCCAGCAGCAGGATGTTTTGTCCGGCCAGACTGGCGTCCTGGATGGCGTACAGCGCGCCCCGGCGGTAGCGTTGGCGGCAATGCGGGATGTCAGCGCAGAGCAAAATCATCGCCGCCACGTTGCGGAAGGTGGCGTGGTTGGCGCTGATGCGGGCTGAATAGATGTGCGACAGGACGAATTCGAGGTCGCTACGCTGGGTGACGGCGTGTAGGTGGCGCGATTTGAGATTGCCCGCAGAAGGGGCGGCATCGGCGGCGCGCAGGAGCAAGTCGATTTGTTCAGCCGACAAACTGCCGGGTTGGAATTGCCGCACGGAGCGGCGGTTGAGCAGGTTGTCGAAGACGATTTGAGCGTTGGGGTTCATGTGACAGACATTGTGAGTTGAGGTCTGGCTATAATGCCACACCCAATCTGGGTCATTGCAACGGGAGGCGGTATGTGGGCGACGGGACGGTATGTGGTGGCGCTGTGGTTGGCGCTGTGGGCGACGTTGGCACAGGCGGTGTATGTGGATGATTTTTCGCCGCAGGGGATGGTAAAGCAGCCGGTTAGCCAGTTTGTAGTCCGCTTCAGTGAACCCATGGTCAAGCTGGGCGACAGTGGCGCGGCGGCACCGTTTGTGGTGACCTGTCCGGTGGCAGGGCAAGGGCGCTGGGTGGAACCGAAGGTGTGGCGATACGATTTGCCGCGCCCGTTGGCGGCGGGGGAGCGTTGTGATTTTGTGTTGCGTCACGAGGTACAGGCGCTGAATGGTCAGCATTTTTACCGGGGGAGTGATGCCATCCGCTACAGCGTGTACACCAACGGCCCTTGGATCAGCCATCTCCGGCCCGGCGCGGATAGCAAGATTGAAGAGGATCAGGTGTTTGTACTGGATGTGGATCAGGTCGTTAATCCGCAGATGGTGGAGCAGCATGCCTGGTGCGAAGCCGAAGGCGTGGGGGAGCGCATCCCGCTCAAGGTATTGCCACGCAAGGATTTGGCGCTGTTGGTGAAAGCATTGGAACTGACCTTGCCCCAGGAGGGGATCAGCCTGGTAGTGCAATGTGCCCGTCCGTTGCCGCCTGGTGCCAAGGTTAAACTGATTTGGGGTAGTGGTTTGGCCTCGGTGAGTGGCAATGTGCTGCGCGATAGCAGCGTGTTCAATTTTCAGGTGCGCAAGCCGTTTACTGCTCGCATGGGCTGTGAGCGCGAGCGCCCCAATCTGCCCTGTTCGCCCTTGTCGAACCTCTGGCTGGAGTTTTCGGATCAAGTTAGTTGGGCGCAGGCCAGTAGGGTGCGCCTGATCGGGCGCACGGGTGAGCAGAAGCCGGAGGACTGGAGTGCGGAATACCGGGCGCAGCAGATACGTGAGGGCAAAAATCCACCGTCGAAATCCGAGCAGTCTGGTGATGCCAGCGTGGAGCGCATCACGTTCAACGGGCCGTTTCCGGCTAATGCCGAATTCACCCTTCAGGTACCAGCCGATTTGCGTGATCTCAGCGGTCGTCCCCTGAGCAATGCCGCACAATTTCCTTTGCGTACTCGCGTCAATCGCTATCCTCCCCTGGCGAAATTTGCCGCCGATTTTGGCATTCTGGAGTTGAAGGAGGGCGGCTTGTTGCCGATTACCGTGCGGCATATCGAAGGCAATATCCGCATGCGGGTGTTGCGTCAGCAGGAGGATGCAGAGTTTCTCCAGACTTGGCGTGCGCTGGACAAGTTCGAGGCGCAATCGCCACCGGAAGTGCAAGGGGCTGCCGATGGGCAGGACGAGGACGAAGCGGCGCGCGCGGAGCGTTACAATGCGTTTTATCCGCGTGAGGTGTCTTATTTGGCCCCGCAGAATATTCCGGTGCAAACACTGCCCAAGCCCAATGGTAGCGGGCCATTCGAGGTGATGGCCATTCCGTTGCCGCAGCCGGGTTTTTATGTGGTGGAAGTTGAAAGCCGCCTGCTGGGCGACAGCCTGTTGAGCCATCCCGCGCCGATGTATGTGCGTACCCGCGTGCTGGTGACCGACATGGCAGTGCACTTCAAGAAAGGGCATGACAACAGTTTGGTGTGGGTGACAACGCTGTCCAGTGGCAAACCGGTGGCCAATGCCGAGGTCAAAATCTACGGTTGCAAGCATGAGTTGTTGGGGCAAGGGCGCACGGATGCAGAGGGACGCTGGTTGCTGAATGGAGAAATCAAGCAAAACCCGCGTGATCGTTGCGACGCCTGGTTTGTCACGGCTCATGCCGGTGAGGATTTTTCCTTTGTGCGTTCGGATTGGGACCAAGGGATTGAGCCTTGGCGTTTCAATCTGCCAACTTGGAGCGAGATGGAAGGCACCAAGATTCATACCCTGCTGGACCGCAGCTTGTTCCGTGCCGGGGAAACCGTGTCCATGAAGCACATCGCCCGCGTGCCCGTGTCTCAGGGGTTCGCCTATCCCAAGCCCAAGACTTTGCCGCAGGAAATTGTGATTTCCAACCTCGGCCAGGATACGCGCGTCACGCTGCCGTTGACCTGGGATGCGCGCGGGGTGGCGACCACGCAATGGAAAATTCCACCGGGTGCCGTGTTGGGGGGCTATCAAGTGCAGATTGGCGAGTGGAACACCACGGCGGAGTTCCGCGTGTCGGAATTCCGCTTGCCCAAATTCCAGGGGGCGGTGGACATGGCGCATCCCAGTCATGCCGACAAGGTGCCCACCCGGCTGTCGCTGGCTTATCTGAATGGTGGCTCCGCCAGCGGGCAGAAGGTGCAGGTATCGGCCACGCTGTCGCCGTCCTCGGTGAATTTCAAAGCGTATCGAGAATATAACTTTGACTTGGGGTATGACCCAAACGGGCCTAGCGAGGCGTTGGTACTGGACAAACTGGCGCTGACGCTGGATGCGCAGGGGGGGCAACGTCTGGACATCGCCTTGCCGAAAAAGGTGGAGCAGCCCATGAGTTTGCGCACGGAGATGACTTTCAGCGATCCGAGTGGCGAAATTCAGACCATTGCCGGGCAGGTGGAGCTGTGGCCTGCCGAGGTGGCGGTGGGCATACGCCTGGCGCGTGACGATGACGCGGTGCGCCGGGTGCAAATGGTGGCGCTGGGGCAGGATGGCAAGCCGCGTGCCGGGGTGCCTCTCCAGTTGAACGGTCAGCGTCGCTGGGATCTGGTGCATCGCAAGCGCATTCTGGGTGGCTTTTACAGCTACGAAACCGAAACCCGCCAGCAGGAATTGGGGGTGTTGTGTCGCGGGGTGACCGATGAGCAGGGGCGCTATGCGTGTGAGTTGACCCCCAAGGATGCGGGTGAAATTGTCCTGACGGTACGTGCCGAGGATGGCAAAGGCGGCAGCAGTTTGGCCAGTGCGGTTCTGTATGACACCCAGCATGGCGATTTTTGGTTCGAGCAGGCCGATCAGGATCGCATGGAAGTGGTGCCGGAGCGCCAGGAATATCAACCCGGTGACATGGCGCGCTTGCGCGTGCACACGCCATTCCATGAGGCCACGGCGCTGATTAGCGTGGAGCGCGAAGGGATTGTGGAAAGTTTTGTGCGCACCTTGCGGCGCAGCGATCCGGTGGTGGAAATTCCCGTGGGAGCCAACTGGGGGCCGAATGTGTTTGTGTCGGTGTTGGCGGTGCGCGGGCGGATTTCCGAAGTGCCTTGGTACTCCTTCTTTCAGTGGGGCTGGCGCAGCCCACTGTCCTGGCTGGATGCCTGGCGCAGCAGCCGCAACCCCGCACCCGCCACGGCCATGGTGGATCTGGCCCGTCCGGCATACAAACTGGGGATCGCACGGCTCAATGTGGGTCTGAAGGGCGCGCGTCTGGGGGTGGAAGTCAGTCCCGACAAGCGTGTTTACGCGCCGCGCAGCCAAGTGAGTGCAAAGATTCGCGTGCGTCTGCCGAATGGCAAGCCTGCACCAGCGGGTGCCGAGGTGATGGTGGCGGTGGTTGATCGGGCGCTGCTGGAGCTGGCCAGAAACGACAGTTGGGACTTGCTGGAGGACATGATGCAGGAGCGCGGCTATCTGGTCGAAACTTCGACCGCCCAGATGCAGGTGGTCGGCAAGCGCCATTTCGGCAAGAAGGCACTGCCAGCGGGCGGTGGCGGTGGGCGGATTTCATCGCGTGAATTGTTTGACACCCTGCTGTACTGGAATCCGCGCGTCAAACTGGACGAGCAAGGGATGGCCACGGTGCAGTTCCCGTTGAATGATAGTTTGACCGCCTTCCGCATCGTGGCGGTGGCGGATGTCAGCACCGGCTGGTTTGGTACCGGCAGTACCGATATTCGTGCCACGCAGGATGTTCAACTGATCGCCGCTCTGCCGCCACTGGTGCGCGAGGGCGATCACTATCAGGCCATGCTGAGTGTGCGCAACACCTTGTCCAAGCCGCTGAAGTTGCGCGTGCAGGGCAAGGTG
Source organism: Gallionellaceae bacterium UBA5126 (assembly GCA_002414205.1). GTDB lineage: Bacteria > Pseudomonadota > Gammaproteobacteria > Burkholderiales > Gallionellaceae > Gallionella. The sequence goes on from DHYQ01000030.1 coordinate 5,061, forward strand.
GCGGGGGTAGTCTTGCCGGAACTGCCCTTGACGCTGGCTGCCGACGAAGCGCGTGATTTGACTTGGCCGGTGGAGGTGCCGGGCGGTCAGGCCAGTTTGCCTTGGCAAATTCAGGTCGTGGACGAGCAAGGCAAGGTGTGGGATAGCCTGAAACTGAGCCAAGTGGTGCAGCCGCGAGTGCCCGTCACCGTGCAGCAATCGTTGTTTACCCGCCTGGAGCAGCCGCAACGCTGGCCGGTGGTTTTGCCGGAAGGGGCCTTGCCCGGACTGGGGGGGCTGGAGGTGCGCCTGAGTGGACAATTGGCGGGCCAAACAGACGGAATACAGCAGTATTTTGCCAGCTATCCTTACACCTGCCTGGAGCAGAAGGTGTCGGTGGCCAGTGGGTTGCATGATGCCAAACGTTGGGAAGACATTGTGCAAACGCTGAGCGGTTATCTGGATGCGCCGCGTGGTTTGTTGCGTTATTTCCCCGAAGGGGGAGGGGGGAGTGATGCCTTGACGTCCTACGTGTTGAGTATGGCGCAGGCGCAGGGCATCGCCTTGCCCGACGATGTGTTGCGCAGTCTGCGCAAGGGTTTGTTGGGGTTTGTGGAAAAACGCAGCGATCCGGGGGATTGGCCGTTTGGCGGGCGTCATTACCTGCCGGAACGTCGCTTGCATGCACTGGCGGCCATGGCGCGTTATGGTTGGGTGAGTGGACGGATGTTGACGGCGTTCGAGTTTGCCCCGATCAAGCAGCCCACGGCGACCCTCATCGACTGGTATGTCGTGCTGCGTCAGGTGAGCGATGCGCCACAGCGTAGCGAACGTTTGGCGCAACTGGAGCGCGAATTGCGCAACCGTATGCGTTATGTGGGCGGGCGTTTGTTATTGGGCAACGAAGGTCAGGATGATTGGTGGTGGATGATGTTGAACGGTGACAGCAATGCCCTGCGTTTCCTGGCCGAAGCCATGGACGATCCTGCTTGGCAAGCCGATTTGCCTGCCTTGTTACGCGGCGCATTGCTCCGTCAGCAACGTGGGCGTTGGAGCACCACGGTTGCCAATGCCTGGGGCGATGTGGCTTTGCGCAAGTTCAGTCAACGTTTCGAGCACGAGGCCGTCACCGGCATCACCAGCGCCAGTTTGGGGGAGCGTGCGCCTGAGCAATTCCACTGGGATGCAGCCAGTGCTGTCCCGTTGAATTTGCCCTGGAAGGTTGGCAAGGGAGAGCTTAGCCTGAGCCATCAAGGCACGGGCAAGCCTTGGGCCACCGTGCTGTTGTCGGCCGCCGTGCCCGGCAAGGCACAGGAAAATGGTTACCGGGTACGCCGCAGCGTGCGGGCACTGGCACAGAAAGTGCCAGGGCAATGGAGCCGGGGGGATTTGTTGCGGGTGCGATTGGATGTGGAGGCTGGGCAAAGCATGAGTTGGGTGGCTTTATCCGATCCGCTGCCCGGTGGTGCCAGCATCCTTGGCAATACCGAACGCGATTCACAAATCGCCCAGGCGGGCGAAAACGTCTCGGATAAAAGCGGCGATCTCAATCACGCCTGGCCGGTGTCCACCGAGCGTGGTTTGGGCTATTTCCGTGCCTATTACGCGGTGCTGCCCAAGGGGCGTTCCTGGTTTGAATACACTTTGCGTCTGAATAATTCGGGGGAATTTTTCTTGCCGCCCACCCGGATAGAAGCGATGTATGCGCCGGAAATTTTTGGTCAGACACCCAATGCAGCACTGGTAGTCAAGTAAGGGTGTAGCAAGTCTAAGTCCTTGGAAATACAGGATTTGTGCTGTGATTTGCTGTGGTAAAAAAGCCACATTTTTGTTAAAGATTTGTTAAAAAGAGGTGGCTTGCTTGCATCTGTTCGGTCTATCTGGATAATCGCGCCCTAATTCCCGTAAGGGGGATTGTTTGAAGTTCGACAGCCTGGCTGTCATCTCATCAACTGATTTAAGGAATCAATCATGCAAAAGAAAATTATCGCTTTGGCCGTGGCTTCTGCTCTGGTAGCCCCCGCTGCATTTGCTGACACCAGCAATGTGAACGTGTACGGCGTGGCCAACGTGTCCTACGATTTCGTGACCACCAAGAACGCCGCTGGTGCTGGCGTGACCACTAACAAGGTTTCCAGCAACACTTCCCGTATCGGTTTGAAGGGCAACGAAGATCTGGGCGACGGTCTGTCCGCGATCTGGCAAGTTGAATCCCTGATCAACATCGACAACGCGGGTAGTACAGCTAACGCAGGTAACGCTACTGGTGTTGTTGGTCAAGCCAACTTGGGTACAGCCGCTGTTGCAGCCGGTAGTAATGCTGCGGGTAACGTTCTGGGTGGTCGCAACACTTACGCTGGCCTGTCCAGCGCCACTATGGGTACCGTGATCATGGGTCGCCATGACACCCCTTACAACATCGCGACCCGTCGTCTGGACGTGTTCACCGATGGTCTGGCCGATAACCGCTCCTTGATGGGTGGTAACGGTGGTACTGCTCAGGCTGCTTTCGACGGTCGTCAACCTGACGTGATCGCCTACATCAGCCCCACCATGAGCGGCTTCTCTGGCGCAATCGCCTACCTGAACTTGGCTGAAGCCAACAACGTGGCAACTCAAGCCAAGGCCAACGCGTGGTCCATGGCTGGTATGTACAACCAAGACGCTTGGTACGCTTCCTTGGCCTATGAAACCCACAACCTGAACTCCCTGACTTCCACCAAGGAATCCGCCACCAAGTTGGGCGTGGGTTATACTCAAGATGCGATCGCTGTTGGTTTCGCCTATGAAAAGACCAGCGACAATCTGGGTGCCTTGGGTGCTAACAAATACGGCCACAGCGCTTACTACCTGTCCGGCAAGTATAGCTTCGGCAACGATGCGATCAAGGCTGGTTACACTAAAGTGGGTGACTTGGGCGCGACCATCGCCAGCGGCGCAACTCAATTCAGCTTGGGTTACGACCACAGCCTGAGCAAGCGCACCACCGTATACGCACTGTATACCACTCTGAAGAGCGGTTCCAATGCTAACTACGGTCTGTCCAACATCGGTACGGGTGGTGCTAACACCGCTATCGGTCTGGGCAACAACCCCTCCGCTTTGTCCTTCGGTATGAAGCACACTTTCTAATGGGTTAAGCACGGCCAGTCCGTGCGATTCCAGCAGAAAAATAAACGGGACGCATATGCGTCCCGTTTTTATTTGTCGCAGACAGCTTCAGAACCTGTTCAAAGTCTGTCGTGCGCGCTCGTTAGCGAGGCGCCGCTGCTAAGGAATGGCCACTGCCGCCAGTAATTCGTCCGCGAGGCGCTGTGGCGCCTGATTTTGTCCGACTGCCTGCAAGCGATGGCTGACTACGCCGGGTACAACCGCTTGGACATCTTCCGGGAGGACGGCGCGGCGACCATGTAGTAGCGCCCAGGCGCGAGCGGCGGCCACTAGGCTAATGCCCGCGCGTGGCGACAATCCATGCACGTAGCGTGAGGACTCACGACTGTGTTGCAGGATGGCTTGCACGTAATCCAGCAGGGCGGGCGAAACATGCACTTGTTGTACCTCGGTTTGCAGCGCGGCCAATTCTTGTTGCGTGATCTGGGGGGTGAGTTGTTTCACCAGTTCATGCCGATTGATGCCGGCCAATAGCCCACGTTCGGCCTGAGGGTCGGGGTAGCCCATCTGAATGCGCAACAAGAAACGATCCAGTTGTGATTCTGGTAGGGGGAAGGTGCCAATCTGATAAGTGGGATTTTGAGTGGCAATGACGAAAAAGGGTTGGGGTAAGGGGCGGCTGACGCCTTCCAGGGTGACTTGATGTTCTTCCATGGCTTCCAGCAAGGCGCTTTGCGATTTTGGCGTGGCACGATTGACTTCATCCGCCAGCAGCATCTGGGTGAAAATCGGCCCCGGCAAAAAGCGGAACTCGCCTTTTTCGCGCAAATAAACCGAGCTGCCTAAAATATCGGCGGGCAGCAAATCACTGGTGAACTGTACGCGTTGGAAATGCAATCCCAGTGTGCGGGCCAGAACGTGTGCCAAAGTGGTTTTCCCGACGCCGGGTAAATCTTCAATCAGTAAATGACCACGTGCCAGCAAGCAGGTGATGGCGAGACGAATTTGTTGGGGTTTGCCGATAATAATGCGCTCGGTTTGGTGAATAACGTGGCTGAGTGCGTTGTGCATGATGTGGTTTGGTAAATTTGGAAGCGGAAAGATACCAGAATTGTCGCTGAAATAATTCGGGGACGGTAGAATCTGCCCCCGCTGCGGTCATTGGCGCCGCAGATGAGAATAACGACATAAAATTTGGAGAAAGCAATGTTTGTACTGGTAACAGGTGGGGCAGGTTTCATCGGGTCGCATAGTGTCGAAGCACTGTTGGCCAGTGGTGCGCGCGTGCGGGTATTGGATAATCTGAGTTCGGGTCATCGGGAGTACTTGCCGGATCATCCGGCGCTGGAGTTTGTGGAAGGCGATATTCGGGATGCGGCAACGGTCACGCAGTGTATGCAGGGGATTACCCACGTGCTGCATCTGGCGGCGCAGGTGTCGGTGCCGGTGTCGGTGCAGCAGCCGGTGTTTTCCAATGCGGTGAATATCGCCGGGTTTTTGAACGTGCTGGATGCGGCGCGTCAGGCCGGGGTGCAGCGCATGGTGTATGCCTCTAGCGCGGCGGTGTATGGCGTGCCAGTGGAATTGCCGTTATCCGAAGCCTCGCCAGTTTCGGCCTTGTCGCCTTACGGGCTGGAAAAACTGGTTAACGATCAGTACGCCGCGTTGTTTGGTGGGCTGTATGACTTCTCCGCCATGGGTTTGCGTTACTTCAACGTGTATGGCCCGCGCCAGGATCCGACGTCGCCCTACTCTGGCGTCATCAGCAAGTTCGCCTCCTGGGCGCAGCAAGAACAGGGTTTCACCGTGTTTGGTGATGGCCTGCAAACCCGTGACTTTATTTTCGTCAAGGATGTGGCACGGGCGAATGTGGCGGCGCTGAACAGTCAGGCGCGCGGCGTGGTCAATGTGGCCACGGGCACCAGCGTCACCTTGCTGCAAATGATTGAAACCTTTGCGGCGGTGGTTGAGCGTCCTATTCCGGTGACACATGCGCCAGCACGTGTGGGTGATGTGCCGTTCTCTGCGGTCACCCCGAATCGCATGCGTGATGTATTAGCGATTCAGGAGACCGTGGCATTGCAGGACGGTTTAGGTCAATTGCTGGATTCGTTGCGTTAAGCATGGCAAGCGTGGGCGTAAAAAACTGGTTACAGCGCTGTGCCAAATGGCTGGTGCTGTTCAGCTCTTCTCTGTGGGCTGCCGATATGCCGTCGGTGGCATTTTTTTACGGCCCACAGCCGCCCTTGGAGGCCTTGCGTGCCTATAACGTGGCGGTGGTGGAACCTACTTACGTGCGTTATCCGGCACAGCACAACCGCTCGGCGCGTGGCGAGCCACATGAGTTGTTCGCTTACGTGTCGCTGGGTGAGGTGCATCCCAGCCGCAGTTATTATGCTCAGTTGCCGAAAGGCTGTTTGGCGGGTAGTAATGAAGCCTGGGGTAGTTGGGTAATTAACCAGACCTGCGCGGAGTGGCAGGATTTCTTTCTGAACATCATCATTGCGCCGCTATGGGAAAGAGGTTGGCGCAGTTTTTTTCTGGATACGCTGGATTCCTACCAATTATTTGCCAAAACGGACAGTTCCCGTGCGGCACAAGTGCAGGCAATGGTGAGTCTTCTGCGGGCACTGAAGAGTCGTTATCCTGATGCCAAGCTGATGTTGAACCGTGGTTTCGAGTTGCTGCCGGAGGTCGGGCATCTGACGTATGCGGTGGCGGCAGAGTCGTTGTATCAGGGTTATCGCGCCGATCAAAACAGCTATGGTTTGGTGGCGGAGGTCGATCGAAAATGGTTGTTGGCGGCGTTGAAGAATGTGCATGAGGTGTATGAGTTGCCAGTGGTGGTGATTGATTATGTCGATCCCAAGCTCAATCATTGGCAGACCTTGGCGCGAGAAACCGCGCAGCGGATTCGGCAACTGGGGTATGTGCCGTGGGTCGCGGATGGTGGTTTGATGCACTTGGGTGTCGGGCTGCCAGCGCTACAAGAGGAGGAGTAAGCATGCGCTGGTTAGGTTTGTTGTGGTGGTGCTTTAGCACCCTCCTTTGGGCGGCAGATGCGTCGCCGACGGTCGCTTTCTATTTGGGTCAAAATCCACCGCTCATGGATTTACGTGCCTTTGACATTGTGGTGGTTGATCCGGCGAATGTGGACAATCCGACGACGCATATCAAGCAACAGGGCTTGCGCCATCAATTGTTTGCTCGTCTGGATCTGGGTGAAGTATCACCCAAGCATCCCTATCAATCGACCTTGCCGAGCGAGTGTTTTCTGGATGCCGAGGCCGGGCGGACGCGGCGGGTGATTGACCAAAGTTGTGCAGAATGGACGGGGTTTTTCCTGGATAAAGTGGTCGCGCCGTTGTGGCAGCGTGGCTGGCGCGGCTTTTATCTGGATAATTTGGCGCGCTATGTACAAAAACTGCCGGACGCCGATGATCGGGAAAAGCAACGTCAGGGCTTGGTGGCGGTGATCCGGGGGTTTAAAAAACGCTACCCGGACGCGCAGTTGATGCTGCATCGTGGCTTTGATTTATTGCCGGACGTTTCCGGCTTGACCATGGCGGTGGTCGCGGAGTCCTTGTTTGAAGGCCGCGTGGGTGCGCAACCTTATGTAGAAATTTCCGCAACGCTGCGCACGGCCTTGTTAAGCCAGTTGCAACAGGTGCGCGACACCTATCATTTGCCGGTGGTGGTGGTGGATTTTGTCGATCCTTACAGCCCGAATGCCCGGCAACGTGCGCGTGACATTGCACACAAAATCATGGAGTTGGGATTTACGCCGTGGGTGGCGGACGCCGATCTGGCATCTATCGGCATCAGTCGCATCGAAATGATTCCGCGCCGTATTTTAGTGGTGCTGGAAGCCAAGCAAAGCGAAAACAACAAGCCGCAGGATTTGATGGAAACCGAGCCGCATCGCTTTTTGGGCATCATGTTTGCGCAGCTTGGTTTGAGTTATGAGTTCGTCGATTTGAATAACAACGGCAAGTTGCCGGAGGATGTTTTGGTGGGTCGTTACGCCGGGGTGGTCACTTGGTTCCTAGGCGGGCAAGATCACCCGGAATTTGGCCCGTGGATGCGCCGACATGTGCAGGCAGGGATGCGTTTCGCCATGTTTGGCTCCATGGGATTTACCCCGGATGAAGAAACTGCCCAAGCGTTGGGGGTGCGACCGGTGGAGGTGGGGAGTCTGGGTAAGCTGGAGATTATCCAGCGCGACAGCTCGATTATGGACTTTGAAGTCAAAGCAGTGGCCAGCCCCAGTCAATTGGTGCCGTTGATGTTGACGGACGAGGGGGTAAAGCAGGGCAAGATTTTGATTCGTCTGCGCGACCAGCAGCACGGCACCTTGTTCGATGGCGCAGCGCTCACCGCGTGGGGTGGTTTTGTCTGGACGCCGTATGAAATTATCGAGTTGCGCATGAACGACCAGACCAATTGGGTGGTGAATCCACTGAAATTCTTGCGCGCCACACTGAAGTTGTCACCCGATATTCCAGTGCCGGATGCGACCACCGAAGGTGGACGGCGTTCGTTGCTGATTCACATTGACGGCGACGGCTTCCCTTCCAAGCTGGAAATGCGTTCCCCCTGGCCGGATATTGAAGTGGCGTATGGTGCCGACATCATTTTGCGCAGCTTCCTTGAACACTACAAATTGCCCACCGCCATGTCCATCATCGAAAGTGAAACCAGCCCGCTGGGACGCTTCCCGGACATTAGCGCCCGTCTGGAAGGCATTGCCCGCAAGATGATGTACTTGCCGTTTATTGAAGGGGCCAGCCATTCCTATACGCACCCCTTGGTGTGGAATGCCGAAGTGCAGAAAGACATCAAACGCAAGCAAAATGGCGAAAATGATTCGCGCTTGCACGATGCCCGCCCGGAAGATTTCGACGAGGAAAACACCCACAGTATCAGTATCGAAGGCTATGAATTTGGCCTGACGCGGGAAATCAAGGAGTCCATTGATTACATCAATAAGCGGCTGATGCCGCCCGGTAAAAAGGTCAAGGTCATGCTGTGGACGGGTGATTGCATGCCACCGTTTGAGGCCTTGGACGAAACCTATAAGCAGGGGTTTTTCAACATGAACGGCGGTGATACGCTGATTACCGAGCGTAATAATTCCTGGACGATGATTGCTTCGCAAAGCCTGCGTAAAAAAGGCGCGTTGCAAATTCATGCCCCGCACCAAAACGAGAACGTTTACACCAATGACTGGGAAGGGCCGTTTTACGGCTTCGAGCGTGTGGTGCAGACCTTCAAGCTGACCGATACCAAAATCCGCTTCAAGCCGGTCAATATCTATTACCACACCTACGCGGGTACCAAGGCCGGTTCGATTTATGGCTTGAAAGCGGCTTATGACTGGGTGGTATCCCGCCCGCTGACCCATTTGTATCCATCGGAATACATTCAAAAAGTGCTGGATTTTGAACAAACCACTGTCTCGCGTGACTTGTCGAGCGGTGACTTGGTGGTGCGTACCGGTGACCACTTGCGCACGCTGCGTGTTGCCGGCAATCAGCCATTTGCCAAATGGTCGGGCAGTCCGGGGGTGGTCGGCGTCACGCAATATGCGGCAGCCACCGGGGAGCCGGAGTTTGAGGTGACTTATCTGATGCTGGCCAGCGGTGAAACACGGTTGCTGGCCAAAGCCGATGGTCAGACTTGGCCATATCTGGCCGAGGCGAATGGGACGGCGGGCAATTTGGTGCGCACCATGAATGACAAGCAACGGGAACTTCGCTTTTCGCTGGATTTTGCCGCTAATGATCACAAGGTGGTTTTTACTCTGGCCCAGGCCAAGGGGTGTCAGGTGCGAGTGGACGGACGACCCCTCAGTCCGGTTAGCAGCGAGAGAAGCATCTATGCCGCTCACCACCGTCAGGAAGATCGCAAGGCTAACACCATGACCCCGATCTTGCGTCAAACGGAGTATCTGCAATTCGAGCCGAAAAAAAACGGCCAGCCGGATTATCTGCCGACCCGCTATCAGGTGCAGGTGTTGTGTCCACGTTAGTATTTGCGCCTGTTCGGTAGTGCATTGACTTGTTGGTGTAGTACGGCAAACGCCCGTTGCGTATTTCAGACTGTCTTGACCATTTAGCGTGTCAGGGCAGTTTTTTTTTGCGCTTTTGCTAGGCTTGCTGGAGAAGTTTTTTACCACTGCCTAGGTAACGCTATGTTTTATCAGTGCTCTTTATTTTAAAAAGGGATGGCCCGACTCAATAAATCGGACAGCCCGCATGATGTATTTTTGAGAAAAACGTCCTATCTGGGCGTGCTGACCAGTTGCAAGCGCTGGTTTTATGGATATAAAAAGGGGTAGCGACATGTCAAACGATCAAACTAAAAATACTCATTCCAAGCGTGGTATCTGGTACTTGGCGGAAGTGATTTACAAGCGGATGGTGTTGTTTACCACCTGGGAAATCATGGGGTTCTGCTTTGGTTTTCTGCTGTACTTGGCGATCGTCTACCCACACAGTGACTTGCAGGAGCGTATCGCGGAACATGATGCGATGAATGATCCGTTGGCGACTGAATATATCCGGGCGTTCTTGCAGGCGGAGCCGGATAACCAACAGTTGCGTTTGATGTTGGCACGCCGTTTGTCCAAGGATGCCAATTACTTTGCGGAAGTACGGCGCTTGTTGGGCATTTTGTATGTACAGAAAGACCCGGATATTCGCTACCAAGCGCATTACATGGAATTGTTGTTGCGTGAGCAGGAATTGTTTGCCCTCAAAAAGGGAGACTTGAACTACCCGCAGGTTCTGGAGCGATACCGTAGTCAATTGTTGCTGGTGATGTCGGGGGCTCATCACGCGGAAGAATTGATCATGCTGGGTAAACGTGCGGCGGCGGCCGGTTTGTATTCGACCGCCGTGCAAATCTTCCGCAAGCTCGCCAGTTTGCCCCATCAGACCAGCCAGATTTATGCCGAAGCAGCCGATGCGCTGCGATCCTTCGGCGAATATGCAGAAAGTGCCAATCTGTATTTCCGCGCCATGTTGACGGCCAATTCGCCCAACCTGAAACGACGGTATTTTTTGTTGGGTATGCAAACCTTGCAGGGGGGGAGTCTGTTTAAGGAATTAGCCGTGGCCGGTAATCGTTATGCCGGTTTGTTCCAGGAAGATATCGAGGTGCTGATGGCCTTAACCCGCATGATGCAAGCGGCTGACCGGATTGATCTGGCATTGCCATTTGTGCGTCAATTCATGAAGATGCCGAACAAGGGATCCGTCCCTGGTTTGCCCTTCAATGATGAAGCGTATGCGTTAGCGGTACAGGTGTTTAACTGGACGGATAACGTTCAAGATGCCATTGCAGTCGCTGAATGGGCGGTTAAGCAGCAGCCAAAATCGGTTAAATGGGTTGATCAACTGGCCAATCTCTATGCCTGGAATGGTCGGGGGGCCGAGTCGATTCCCTATCGTTTGCGCTATGCGCATCTCACCGGCAAGGAGTCGGCATGGGATCAGGTCTTGGAGTTGAGTGGTCAGGTCAATGATCTGAAGCACATGCGTATTGCACTGGAGCATAAGGTGGACGATATCGACACCTTCATCTGGTTGCAGGATTTGCTGGACTTGTATGAGCGTATGGGCGATCCCGGTGCGCAAATTTCCAAATTGGAGTCGTTGTATCGCAAGGCACGATCGCCCCGTGAACGGGAACACTATCTCTGGAAGGAAATGGGGATATTTGAGCGCCGTGAGGACATTGAGCATGCCTTGGAGGTGGCGCAGCGTTTGGAAGCGGAGTTCGGCCTGACGCCGGAATATGGCAAAAAGCTGGCGTCTTTTTATGCGCGTCGCGGGAACTTTGACAAATCTTTCGAGCTATTGGGCGCTATTAAAAAGGATGTGGCCCGTCTTGGCGAACGGGAAAAAATATTTTTACGCGATCCTAATACCGCCGATGCGCGTCGGGCTGCGGCGGGATTGCCCTTTGTCGAGGATGTGGATTTTTGGCGTGATTACGCTGAAATGGGGAGTGTGCATCAGAATACGGACGCTGCCAGTGAAGGCTTGATAGGTCTGTTGCGAGGTGGTTCGGTACGCGACCAGGACTTGATGAATCTGTTCTATATCTGGACGGGTCAGCGACAAGATGCAGCGGCGCAGTTGGCGACGTTTGCGTTTTTTAATGCCGAGGTGGAAACCAAAACCAAAATTTTCATGAAGTCTACGGCCTTAAGTCGCTTGGATCCCAAGACTGGGGTTGGGCAGGTCAATGAATTCCCATTGACCACGATGCTGGCCCACAAGAGTTTTGATAGCGTCTTTGCGGTGGCTGCGATGGATTTGTATGCGCGCCTGGAGGACTGGGTGTCCGCACGGCAATTCTTGGAAAAAATGCGCGTCTATCCAGATGAGTTGGCCGCCAGTGAAATAGACATGCAGGCACAAAATTGGCCGCCTTCGGTTGTGGAATATCGTCGCCGGAATTACGAACGTATTCGTGACCGCTACTTCAAATCCATGGCCGCGCTGGAGGAAGATGATCGTTTCCTCGCGCCACGTGCCACGATGTGGCAGCGTTTGGGGAGATCCGACCTGGCCCAGAATGACTTGATGAGTGCTTTGCGCCATCACCCTAAAAATATGCATGTTCGTGCGGCATTGATCTGGGTCTTGCTGGAGCGGCGTGAGGCAGAGGTGTTGAAGCGGGTGCTGGCAGCCTGGACGCATGATGCCAAAACCAACGAAGTGCTGTGGCAGCCGTTTGCCAGTGCCTTGATGAGTTTGAATCGTCCGCATGAGGCCTTGTATTGGCTAAACAAGTCGCGTGACAAGATGAAGGACGACTTTTTATGGCAAATGAGCTACGCCGACTGTCTGGATGGAAATTCACAGCCAGATATTGCCTGGCGGATTCGCCGCCGTGCCTGGTTGGAGTTGCGTAAGCCGGAAGTTTTCCAAAAATTACCGGAGTCACGTTTTGACGAGTTGCGTAATGATTTGGCGCGCTTGGCACAAACCTTCGATACCAGTGACGGCGCCCAGCGCATTATTCAGCGCTTGTTGCAGGCGGATGTTAAAAAGCTGCAACTGGAAGTGCGCCCGCTGGAGATTCCGGCGACCGGTACCGCCGTGATTCAGGCGGCCGCGCAAGCGGATGAGCGCATGCACGCACGGCAGGAGGCCAAACGGGTGCGCCGTCTGGAAGATTTGTATCGGCGTGGGACGGGGCAGCGGCCTCACGATGACCGCTATCTCGAAGCCACCGTCAAGGAATTGGCGTTGGCCTATGCACAGAACAACGACATGCATGATTTGTCACGTGCTTGGTTGGCGACCCGGTTTGCCAATCATCTGGCACGGCCTTTGTCGGAAGAGCTGGCGTTGCGCATGGAAGAAAATGATCGAGCTGCGGTGCTGGATATGTTGGACAATCTGCCCGACTTGTTACCGATGTATGACCGGGTGGCAGCGGCAGAACAAGTGGGTAGTTCGGCCTTGGCGCAAACCTTGGCGCATGACCAGATGGTGCGCTTGCCGGATGATGAATTCTTGCACGAGCAATTCACTAACCTGACTACCCAAGAGCATATGGGGTTGACGGTGAAACAAGTCTCGCGCCAGCAGGATGCGCTGAATACCACGGAAACCACCGTGGATGCGGGGGTGCGTGTCGCGCCGACCTTGATGGTGACGCCCAGTGTCGTGCTGCGTCAGCAGTCGTCACAGGACTTGGTCAATCTCCCCAATGTGCCGGTGCAAGATATTTTGGCCGGTCTGTCGCTGCGCAAACAAACGGAGACCGGCTTTGTGGCCGCCACGTTGCATCAGCGCCAGGCGGCAACCACTCATCAGGGCGGACTGCTGGAATATTCGGGTGCTTGGTCACGTGAGTTGTTGGTGAATGCCCGTGCGGGCTGGAATCAGCCGGCGACCGAAAGCGCCTTGTTGCAGGTGGGGGGGATGCGCAGCATGCTGGAGGCGAATGTGACCTATCAGTTGACTCAACGTGAATATGCCAGAGTGGATTTGGGGGCGGAGCGGTATTCTTCTCAAGCGGGCACCTTCTTGGGTACCGGGCAATTTTGGAATGTCGAAGTAGGGCACCATGTGCGCTTGGAGTATCCTGATATAATTGCCCGACTTTATGTTTCACAGGCGACCTTTCAGCAAAGTGGTTTGTTTGACAATCAGATTGCGCGCCTGATTCCGTTGGGAAACAATCCGGTGGGCTATGCTTATTTGCCACAAAGTTCTTCTGCCTATGGCGTGTCATTGGGTTTGGGGACGACTGTGGAGCAGCGCTACACCCGGGCTTGGCGGCCATTCGCTGAGTTTGGTTTAAGCAACAACAGTCTCACAGGAATGGGCTATGACATGCGCACGGGGGCGGCAGGCAGTGTGTTGGGGAGTGACGTATTGAAAGTGTATTTCCAGGTGCTGAGCAATAAACCACTGTCACAGCAAAATTCACGTGAACTGGGATTCCATTACCAGTGGTTTTTTTAAGTTGATGCGCTGGGCGTATCAGGAATACTCGGAGAATATTATGCGTTGGTTGATAATGTGTGCGGTGCTGTGTTTGGCCGCGTGTAGCAGTGTGGTGATTGCGGATCGACCATCCGTGGAAAAAGGCGCGTCCTGGATCATCTTGCCCTTTTTGAATCATACGGAAACGCCACAGGCGGGTTTGCGTGCTGAATCCATCGTTGAAAATGTGTTGCATGTGGGGGGCTTGTCCAGTTTGGTGCGCTACCCCAGCCATCTGGTACCGGAAGAAACGTTGTTTGAAAATGCCGAGCGTAAGCATCTGGATACAACGCTGGAATGGGCGGCCAAAAATAATTTCCGCTACGCCGTCGTGGGTACGGTGGAAGAGTGGCGCTATAAGGTTGGGGTCGATGGTGAACCTGCGGTCGGCATGGGGATACAGATTGTGGATGTAGCCAGCAAGAAGGTGATCTGGGCCGCCAGTGGCGGTGAAACCGGTTGGAGTCGGGAGGCATTGAGTGCCGTCGCCCATGAGTTGGTGGAGAAGCTGTTGGATCCAGTGTTGATTGTCGTCAAGGAATGAGCGTCCTGACGGATGATTCGGTAGTGTTGGCATGAGAGTACTCTTCGGTTCCCTGCATAAGCGTTCCTTGTTGGCCTTGCGTGGCGTAATACGGCGCTTCTTTCCGCAACATGATGCGGATGAAGGCTTTAGCCGTGAGATGCGCACCGCCTTGCTGGAAACCATTTTGTTTTGTGCGGTTGCATTTGGCGTGCGCTATTGGTTTGATCCCTACAATCCGTTTGGTATTGAGGAGCAATTTCCCTGGTTGTGGTTGATTCCGGTCTTGCTGGCGATGCGATATGGAACGGCGATTGGTGTGGTGGCCGTGCTTTTCCTGATCGTCACGTGGTTTGCTGCCGCCAAGTTGGGGGTGGGGGTGGATGCCTCCGATGGCAAATTTCCCAAGGTCTACTTCATGGGCGGGCTGCTGCTGATTTTGGTGTGTGGGCAGTTTTCCGACATGTGGAATGCGCATATTCACCGCTTGCGGGTGCTGAATGGCTATATGAATGAGCGTTTGGGTACCCTGACCAAAAATCACTACATGCTGCGCTTGTCACATGATCGCCTGGAACAGGATTTGCTGGGCAAGCCGATGACTTTGCGCGAAACCCTGATCCGCCTGCGTGAATTGACGTCCCATCCTTCGGCTGAACATTTGCCGGGTGCGCAGGAGTTTATTCAGTTGCTGGGACAAAGTTTTCAGTTGGAAATTGCAGGCGTATTTCGCGCCACAGCGGATGGTGTATTTGCCGCAGCGCCACAGGGGGCACTTGGAACACCGTCACCATGGAATAGCAACGACCCGCTGGTGCAATATGCCTTGGAAATGCGCACGTTGGCACATATCCAGACCAACAATATCTCTGCGGAAAGCCGGGATGGCAGTATCTATCTAGTGTGTGCGCCGTTGTTGACTTCTGGTGATCGTCTGGTGGGGATGCTGACCATCGAGAAGCTGCCATTTTTTGCCTTGAATGATAACGCGCTACAACAAATTGCGGTTTTTACCGGATTTTATGCTGACGGCGTGTTGATTGGCGAAACCGTGCGCGAAGTGTTAGATGTGGTGCCAGCCTGTCCCCAAGAATTGGCCTTGGATTTAGTGCGTTTGCATCGTATCCGGGCGCGGGATGGGGTTGAGTCTACGCTGGTGGCCTTGGTGTTCAACAAGGAAGGTCTGGCGCTGGATATTTTTGAATTGGTACAGCGTCAAAACCGAGGCGTCGACATCACTTGGCATATTGATGGCACTCAGCGCCAGGCCTTGGTAACCCTGTTGACCTTGGCCAACTCCATGGCGGTGGAGGGCTATCTGAACCGTATCGAGGATGCAATCAAGCGGCAGTTCAACGCCGACTTTATTTCTGGGGGGGTGGTTTTGCACATTGAGCCGGTTGGTTTGCATCCGCCGGGACGAACCTTGCAGCATTTAATTCAGCGTTGTGAACTGTAAAACTGCCGATGATTTCACAAAAAATCAAAATGCTGTTGTTGTTGCTGGCCCTGGAAACGGCTGCGTTCGCCATGGTGCTGGAGTTAGTGGACAGCCGTGCCGTGTTGTTTGGCTATGCGCTGTTGCATGCGGCAGCAAGTTTCATGACGGCACTTTTTTTGAGCGAAGTGATTCCGCGCGCTTATCGTCGTCCACGGCGTTGGGTGTTGGTATTTTTCAGTGCTTACAGTTTTTTTATGCCTATCGCGGGGGTGTTAAGTGTCTTGCTCGGTCTGGTCGTGGGGACGCGTTTCCCGGTCATTTTTCACGTCAACCGTTATCTGGTGAAATACCCGCCCAGCTATACCACGCACCGCAATCAGGAAGGGTCTGGTTATCGTAGTGGTCGTGTGCGCAGTCAATTAAGTAATCCCGAAACGCCGATGGATTTGCGTTTGAACGCGTTGATGGCGCTACAGGAAACCCCCGCGCGCGTGACCGCAGATCTCCTGCGTGGATTGTTGTCGGATACCATGGAAGATTTGCGTCTCTTGGCGTATGGTATTCTCGACGGCAAGGAGAAAAAGATTTCTCACAGTATTCAGGCCACGCTGAACTCCATGGATAGCTTGCAAAACAACGATGAAAAGCACGCCGCGCATAAAAAAATGGCGGAGCTGTATTTTGAATTGATTTACCAGAATCTGGTGCAAGGTGATATGCGTTTGTTTTGCGTAGATCAAGTGCGTAAGCATGTGGGTGAAGCGGAGGAGTTTGCGTCAGACGCGGGTTTGTGGTTTTTGTTGGCGCGCTTGGAGTTAATGCAGAAAAACCCCGATGGTGCCGATGCGGCACTGGCCAAGGCACAGAATGGCAGCTTTACACAACAGCGTTTGTTGCCCTATTTGGCGGAGCTGCGCTTTTTACAGCGGCGTTTTGCTGAGGTGCGGCAGTTGTTTAATGAAGCCGGACGCGGACATACATTGCCGGCGTTATTGCCATATTCCTACTATTGGACAGCTAACACGGATTTACCTGACGGTCAGGTCGAGCAAATGTTGATCCTGGAAGATATGACCACTTTGGTAGCTGAACATGGCCGATGAAGTTGTCTTTCCGACGGCGACTGAATGCGACGTCATGTTGCTGTTGGAGGGAACGTATCCTTTCGTGAGTGGTGGGGTGTCGAGTTGGGTGCACCAGATCATCCGGGGGTTTCCTGAAATTAAGTTTGGCCTGTGTTTTCTGGGGAGTCGCCCGGAAGACTATGGCAAGCCACGCTATGTGTTACCCGACAACGTGGTGCATGTTGAAACGCACTATATGTACGAAAAACATGCGCCACCGTTGGTCAGCCCCAAGATGGGAGATCAGGCCGCATTTGGTCATGTGGCGGAGTTGCACAAGATTTTTCGTCAGGCGGCTGAGCGCGGTGATAAAGCCGGTTTGACCAAGGCCATGCAGGATGTCTTGCCCTTGCTGAATGAAGGGCAGGCTTTGGATGAAGCCGCTTTTTTGCATGGTGACTTGGCTTGGCAATATCTGGCGCATCAGTACAATCGGGTGTGTACCGATCCCTCGTTTGTGGATTATTTCTGGACGGTGCGCATTATGCATTTGCCGATCTGGATGTTGGCCCGGGTGGCACAAACCTTAATCCCGGCGCGTTGCTATCACACGATTTCCACCGGCTATGCTGGGTTTCTGGGTGCTCTGTTGAAATGGCGTACCGGCAACCCGCTCATCCTGTCTGAGCATGGGATTTATACCAAAGAGCGTAAGATCGACTTGTTTCAAAGTACCTGGATTGCCGACAATCGTGGTGCTTTTGAAAAGGATGCTTCGCAGATTTCCTATTTTCGTGGTTTGTGGATACGGTTGTTCGAGGCGTTGGGGCGAGTGTGCTACGATGCCTCTAACGATATTGTTGCCCTGTATGAGCTAAATCGTTTGCGTCAGGTGTGCGATGGTGCAGATGGTGAGCGCACACAGAATATTCCTAATGGCATCGACTTGCCGCGTATGAAAAAAGTGCGGGCACAGCGTGCAGAAAATCCACCCTTGGTGTTGTGCATGCTGGGACGGGTCGTGCCGATCAAGGACGTTAAAACCTTCATTCGCTCCATGCGCACAGTGGTGAATCGCTTGCCGGAAGCGGAGGGCTGGATTGCCGGGCCGGAGGATGAAGATCCCGGTTATGCAGAAGAGTGCCATCAGTTGGCGGCCAGCTTGGGCTTGAAGGATAAAGTCAAATTTTTGGGTTTTCAGAAAATTGACGAGTTATTGCCCAAAGTGGGGATGTTGGCGATTTCCAGTATCAGTGAGGCGCTGCCGCTGGTGATTCTGGAAGGATTCGCCGCTGGGGTGCCGGCGGTTTCTACTGATGTGGGTTCCTGTCGGCAGTTGATTTTTGGTTTGGGGCCGGAGGATGAGGCGCTGGGAGCTGCTGGCGATATTGTCGGCATCGCCGACCCAGAAGCGCTTGGATTGGCCGCAGTCAAGTTCCTAGGGGATATTTCGGAGTGGAAAAAAGCGCAAGCTGCCGGAATGGCCCGTGTCGAAAAATTTTATACTCAAGACATGATGTTTGGAAAATATCGAGCTTTATATCAAAAGTCTTTGGCGGCGACGGCGAAGCCAGACGTAGAGGCGGCGAATCAGACGGATGCTGCCGCGCCTGCTGTTCAAGCGGTTGTTGCCGACGTGGCAGTGACGCCCGTGCCGGTCGCAGCCAATACCCCGGTGGAACAGAGTGGCGCCAGCATCGTCACGCTAGTCGAGGTCAGCTCCCCTGTGGAAGCGGCCCCTGTTGAAGCCAGCGTGTCTGTTGAAGCCAGCGTGTCTGTGGAAGCCAGTGTGCCTGTGGAAGCCAGCGTGCCTGTGGAAGTCAGTGTGCCTGTGGAAGTCAGTGTGCCTGTGGAAGTCAGTGTGCCTGTGGAAGTCAGTGTGCCTGCGGAAGCCAGTG
>DHYQ01000030.1:23689-26093 GCA_002414205.1 Gallionellaceae bacterium UBA5126
GCCGGTGCAAGTTAATCAGCACGTGGCTGCGCCAGTCAATATTGCCAATGCTGACCGCATGACCGAGATTGATGTCGCGTCACAGGCGTTCTTGGCGACCGCTCAAACTGGACGAGAGCCGATAAAAAAACCAGCAAAAACCGAAAATCTTCGCAAGGTGGAGACAAAAATGAGTGAAAACCGCAAAGGGTCGGATGCAAGCATGTGTCCCTATGCTGAGAAATACGTCTATGAAGGGGACGTCTTGAGCGGTGCGGAAATTTACCGTATGTCTTCTGGACTTAGCGCAGAGGAGCTTGAGCTCTTTGATTTACTGCGCAAAGACAAGATGACCGCAGAGGAGGTGGAGCAGGTGCAAATGGCCATTGCGGCGTTGTTACAGCGTCTGCACATGGAAAAACCGCCGGTGCTGGTTTGGGATGTACACAAGAATTTTACGGCGCAGCGTCGTCTGCGTGCAGCGATACAGCAGGTGTTTGAACACACGTTGCCGCATAGCTATGAACGCTCGTTATTCTTGGAAAAGTGTGACACTGTGCTGTATTTGATGCTGGAGTGGGCCGCCAAGAGTGAAACCGGTTGGCGCAGTCTGTTGCAACGTCACTATTAAGATTCGCACTTTAAAACATGGCCGGTATCGGATTTGAACTACGTAAAATCCTGCAACGCGACAATTTATTGTCGATGATGCAGGCTTACACCTATGCGGCCATTATCAGTTCAGGCTCTTGGGTGTTGTCCATTGTGGGCATTCTCATCATTGGCTTTCTCAGCAAGGCCGTGGACATGGGGTCGGATCACGTCACCCAATTCCAAGTGTCGATTACCTACATCATTGCGGCATCGTTGATTTTGACGGGGCCGTTTCAGCTTTCCCTTACTCGTTTTACCGCAGATCGTCTGTACGAAAAACAAAAGGACTTGGTTCTGACCAATTTTCACGGTGTCGCCTTGGCGGTCACTGGATTGTGTGGCGTTTTTGGATTGCTCTTTGTGTTGATCTTTTTCGACACGGAAAGTGTGCTGTATCGGATTTTATTGCTGGCCTCCTTTGTGCTGTTGAGCAACATCTGGATTGCCACGGTGTTTTTGTCCGGGATCAAGCAATACAAGGCGATTGTGGCGTTGTATATGCTCGGTTATGCCATCACAGTCGTCATGAGCGTGGTGTTGAAAAACTGGGGGCTGGAAGGGTTGATGGGCGGGTTTGCCATTGGCCATGCCGTGATGCTGACCAGTATGTGGATCTTGGTGTTGCGCAACTTTCCCTCGGATAAGTTTATTTCCTTTGAAATTTTCAACCGCAAGCTGATTTATCCCATGTTGTTGTGGATTGGTTTTCTCTACAACTTCGGGGTGTGGATCGACAAATTCATGTTCTGGTACACCGACGCCACCAGCCACCAAGTGATTGGGCCATTCCGGGCTTCTACCATTTATGATGTGCCGATTTTTCTGGCGTACATGTCCATTATTCCGGGCATGTCTACTTTTCTGGTGCGGATGGAAACCGATTTTGTGGAGTATTACGACAAGTTCTACAACATGGTGCGCGAAGGCGGCTCGTTGCAACTGATTGAGGAGTACCGCAACCGCATGGTGGAAACCATCCGCTTCGGTATCTTTGAAATCGTCAAGGTGCAGTTCATGGTGTCGTTGGTGGTGGTGGTGATGGGGGAAATCCTGTTGCCCTGGTTGCAAATTTCGACTTTGTATTTGCCGCTGCTGTATGTTGATGTGATTTCCGCCAGCTTGCAGATGGTGTTTTTGGGCATCCTGAATGTGCTGTTTTACTTGGATCGGCGCTTCATTGTGCTCTGTTTGACGGGTGGATTCGCCGTGTTGAACATTATTTTGACGTATATCTCGCTATGGATGGGGCCGGTGTCGTATGGCTATGGCTTCGCACTGGCCATGCTGGCCACCGTGTTGGTTGGCTTCGCTTGGCTAAGCAATAAGATCGACAAGCTGGAATACGAGACCTTTATGTTGCAATAACGAGCGGATTTTTCATTTTCATAATGAAAAAAACGTAAAGGATAGTTTTTTGCCGCGACGCTACGGGTGCCGCCCCGTATAATCCGCCCCCGGAAAATTTTGATTAACATGCCAGGAGCCATGCCATGTCGCATAACTTGTTCAATACGCATCAGACCTTTGCCATTTCCGGTTCGCAAAACGGCCAGTTTTATTCCTTGCCCGCACTGGAGGCGGCGGGGGTAGGCAACATTTCCCGTCTGCCGGTTTCCATTCGTATCGTGCTGGAAGCGGTGTTGCGCAATTATGACGACAAGAAAATCTCTGAAGCCCATATCCGCCAACTGGCCAACTGGCAACCCACCGCTGCCCGCACCGAAGAAATCCCCTTCGTGGTGGCGCGTATCGTGTTGCAGGACTTTACCGG
>DHYQ01000030.1:26337-26628 GCA_002414205.1 Gallionellaceae bacterium UBA5126
TTTGACACGTTCAAGGTCGTGCCCCCCGGCATCGGCATCGTGCATCAGGTCAATCTGGAATATCTGGCGCGTGGCGTGCAAAGCAAGGACGGCGTGTATTACCCCGATACCCTGGTTGGCACCGACAGCCACACCACCATGNNTGGTGGTCGATCACTCGGTGCAAATCGACAGCTTCAACAATCCCGACGCGCTGAAGATCAACATGGAAATGGAATTTGAGCGCAACACCGAGCGCTACAAATTTATGAAGTGGGGCATGCAGGCCTTTGACACGTTCAAGGTCGTGCC
>DHYQ01000030.1:26755-28068 GCA_002414205.1 Gallionellaceae bacterium UBA5126
AGCCACACCACCATGATCAACGGTATCGGCGTGGTCGGTTGGGGCGTGGGCGGCATTGAGGCGGAAGCCGGGATGCTGGGCCAGCCAGTGTATTTCCTGACCCCCGACGTGGTGGGTGTGAATCTGACCGGCAAGCTGCGCGAAGGCGTGACGGCCACCGATTTGGTGCTGACGGTGACCGAAATGCTGCGCAAGCAAAAGGTCGTCGGCAAGTTTGTGGAATTCTTCGGCGAAGGCACGGCTGCGCTGACCCTGCCCGACCGCGCCACCATTGCCAACATGGCCCCTGAATACGGCGCGACCATGGGCTTCTTCCCGGTGGATGACGTGACTGTGCAGTTCATGAAAAACACCGGTCGCACCGACGAAGAAGTGGCCGCGTTTGAAGCCTATTTCAAGGCACAAAACCTGTTCGGCATTCCCAAGGCAGGCGACATCGACTACAGCAATGTGCTGGAACTGGATTTGTCCAGCATCCAGCCTTCCATGGCCGGCCCCAAGCGTCCGCAAGACCGCATTCTGCTGGGCGATTTGAAGGACACCTTCAACACCCTGTTCAGCAAGCCGGTGGCCGAAAACGGCTTCAACCAACCCGCCGACAAACTGGCGCAACGCTACCCCACCGGGCAGGACGATTTGGCGATTGGCAACGGCGATGTGCTGATTGCCGCCATTACCTCCTGCACCAACACCTCCAACCCCGGCGTGCTGCTGGCCGCTGGTCTGCTGGCGCAAAAGGCCGTGGCCAAGGGCTTGAAGGTGGCCGGTCACATCAAGACTTCGCTGGCCCCCGGCTCGCGTGTTGTCACGGAATACCTGCGCAACGCTGGGCTGCTGGAGCCATTGGCGCAACTGGGCTTCTCCGTGGCGGCTTATGGCTGCACCACCTGCATCGGCAACGCCGGCCCGCTGCGTGAAGACATCGACAAAACGATCACCGACAACGGGCTGATTTGCGCCGCCGTGCTGTCCGGCAACCGCAACTTTGAAGCGCGTATTCACCCCAATCTGAAGGCCAATTTCCTGGCTTCGCCACCGTTGGTGGTGGCCCACGCCATCGCGGGCAAGGTCAACCTGAACATGGAAACCGAGCCGCTGGGCATCGGCAGCGACGGTCAACCGGTGTTCCTGAAGGACATCTGGCCCACCAATGCCGAAGTGCAAGCGGTCAGCAAATACGCCACCGACCCTGCCGTGTATCGCAGCCTGTACAGCGATTTGACCAAGGACTTGCCGCTGTGGAACGCCATTTCCGCCAGCGAAGGCAATTTGTACGGCTGGGATGATTCCACCTACATCGCCCGTCCGCCGTT
>DHYQ01000044.1:0-527 GCA_002414205.1 Gallionellaceae bacterium UBA5126
GTGCCGATCATGATGCGGCGCTTCACTTCCGCGCCAAAGCCTTGGGCGCGGGTGTTTTCGTACATCTCGGTCAGGTCGTTGTACTGCGGGGCGCGATAGCCGTAGCGCACGCCATCGAAGCGCGACAGGTTGGACGAGGCTTCCGCCGGGGCCAGCACGTAATACACCGGCACGGCCAGTTGGGCGTTGGGCAGGCTGATTTCTACCACGCTCGCGCCCAGCTTTTGGTACTCCGCCACGGCAGCTTGCACGGCGCGAGCCACGTCGTCGCTCAACCCGGCAGCGAAAAATTCCTTGGGCAAACCGATGCGCAGACCGGTCAGCGGCTTGTCCAAATCACGGCTGTAGTCTTCCTTGTCGCGTTGCAGGCTGGTGGAATCGCGCTCGTCAAAGCCGGTCATCACATTCAGCATCAGGGCACAATCTTCCGCGCTACGGGCCATCGGCCCGGCTTGATCCAGACTGGAGGCGAAGGCAATCATGCCGTAGCGCGACACGGTGCCGTAGGTGGGCTTGATGCCGGAAAT
>DHYQ01000044.1:682-15354 GCA_002414205.1 Gallionellaceae bacterium UBA5126
GTATCCCAAGGATTTTTCACCGCGCCGAAATAGGAGGTTTCGTTGGACGAACCCATGGCGAATTCGTCCATGTTGGTCTTGCCCAGATTCACCGCCCCGGCACGGTCGAATTGCTGAATCACATGCGCGTCATACGGCGCGATGAAATTTTCCAGCATGCGCGAGCCGCAGGTGGTGCGCCAGCCGTTGGCACAGAAAATATCTTTTTGGGCAAAGGGAATACCCGTCAGCGCCTCCGCCTGCCCGGCGGCAATGCGGGCATCGGCGGCACGGGCTTGCGCCAAACTGCGTTCGGCGTCGATGCTAACGTAAGCGTTAAGCGTGGGATTGAGCGCATCCATGCGCGCTAGGTACAGGCGCGTCAGTTCCTCGCTGGAAATTTGCCGCGCAGCCAGGGCGGCGGAAAGCTGTTTCAGGGTGGCGTTAATCATCTTTTATTCGGGAAGGGAGAGGTGAGAAGGGGAAAGGGGGAAGGAGGAAGGGACTGGATGGAGCGTGAACGGGCATGTCCGTGCCCAGTTCAACCCATGCCTATGCCGCACTTCCGCCCTTCTCCCTTCTCCCTTCTCCCTTCTCCGCTTCCCCTTCTCCTTTTAGAAACTATTCAATCACTTGCGGCACCAAGAACAAGCCTTTTTCCACTTGCGGCGCAATGACCTGGAAATGCTCGCGCTGATTGCTTTCTGTCACCACATCGGGGCGCAAACGCTGCACCACGTCCTGCCCGTGTGCCATCGGCTCGATGCCACGGGTATCGACCGCCTGCATGCTGGCAATCAAATCAAAAATGCCGTTCAACTGGCTCTGCGCGGTGTGGATTTCGGCTTCGCTCATCGCCAGCCGGGCAAGGCGGGCCACTTTGCGAACATCATCGGGTGTAAGAGACATGGCAAAAAATTTAAATTAATGAGTCGAATGGGTTATTATATCAGGTTTGGGACACCCCGAAAAAACCGCCACCTCCCACACTGCGGTTTTATCGGGCAAGGATGGGTCGGACAGGCTTGCCGACGCTGCCGCTGAACGGCCAGCGCGCACCTGTTAACCGCACCACATCCGTCCCGCGACCTAACACAAACATCCTTTTTTAGGACGGAAATTTCTGACATGTTTAAATTTTTAAGTGGTTATTTTTCCAACGATCTGGCGATTGACTTGGGCACCGCCAATACCCTGATCTGGCTGCGCGGCCAAGGCATCGTACTGGACGAACCGTCCGTGGTGGCGATCCGCCAAGAAGGCGGCCCGAACGGCAAAAAGGTGATTCAGCAAGTCGGCCTAGCGGCCAAGCAGATGTTGGGGCGCACTCCCGGCAACATCACCGCCATTCGCCCCATGAAAGACGGGGTGATCGCCGACTTTACTGTGACGGAGCAAATGCTGAAGCAGTTTATCCGCAAGGTATACAAGGCCGGCATTTTCAGCCCCAGCCCACGCATCGTGATTTGCGTCCCCTGCGGCTCGACCCAGGTGGAGCGCCGGGCGATTCGGGAATCTGCTGTGGGTGCCGGTGCGCGCCGCGTGGAATTGATTGAAGAACCCATGGCGGCGGCGATTGGTGCTGGCTTGCCCGTGGAAGAAGCCACTGGCTCCATGGTGGTGGATATTGGTGGCGGCACCACCGAAGTGGGCGTGATTTCGCTGGGCGGCACGGTGTACTCCGGCTCGGTGCGCGTCGGTGGCGACAAGTTTGACGATGCCATCATCAACTACATCCGCCGCAACTACGGCATGTTGATCGGCGAAACCACCGCTGAAAACATCAAAAAAACCATCGGCTCGGCCTTCCCCGGCAGTGAAGTGCAAGAAATGGAAGTCAAGGGCCGCAATCTGGCCGAAGGCGTGCCACGCAGCTTCACCATCTCCAGCAACGAAATTCTGGAAGCCCTGACCGATCCGCTGAACAGCATCGTCAGCGCGGTGAAAATCGCCTTGGAACAAACCCCGCCCGAACTCGGTGCCGACATTGCCGAACATGGCATGGTGCTGACCGGCGGCGGCGCATTGCTGCGCGATCTGGATCGTCTGCTGATGGAAGAAACCGGCCTGCCGGTATTGATTGCCGATGACCCATTGACCTGCGTGGTACGTGGCTCCGGCATGGCGCTGAACAGTCTGGACAGCCGGGCCACCAGCCTCTTTACCACTGAGTAATCCGCCGGGGTGCGGATGGGCCCAGCCCGTCCGCACGCAGCTCCAACCTGATGGAAACCTCCCACCCATTTCGTTTTTCCGATCGTGGCCCCAGCTCGCTGGTGCGCCTGATCTTTCTTATCGCGCTGTCCATCCTGCTGATCTTCGTCGATCTGCGCTACCGTTCACTGGAAAGCACCCGCCGCACGCTGTCGCTGCTCATCGCGCCAGTACAACGCCTAGCGGTGTTGCCAGAAATTTACTGGGACAGTTTCCGCGAACGCATGTACAAACAAGACAGCGTGGTGCGCTACAACATCGCCTTGGAACAACGTCATCAGCGCGACCTGATCCTGCTACAACGCTTGCAGGCGCTGGAAGCGGAAAATCAGCGCCTGCGCACGCTCACTTCGCTCACGCTTCCCAACGTCCCCAGCATGACAGTGACCGAAGTGCTGTACAGCGAACGTGATGTGTTCAAGCGTCGCATCTGGATCGACAAAGGCATGAATGCCAACATCCAACCCGGCCAAATTGTCCTAGATGCCAAAGGGTTGGTCGGGCAAGTTACGCGCGTTTACCCGTGGCTATCCGAGGTCTCCCTGATTACCGACAAGGATCAGGCGGTTCCCGTGCAGGTGCAGCGCAACGGCCTGCGTACCTTTGTCCAAGGCACGGGCAACATTGCCAATTTGAGTATCCGCTTCTTGCCCATCACTGCCGACATTCAGGTCAATGACATCCTCATCACCTCCGGGCTGGATGGTGTGTACCCCCTTGGTATTCCAGTGGCACGCGTGGTCAAAGTGGACAAAGATGGCAATACACCCTTTGCCAGAATCTTGTGCATTCCGCTCGGCGGCGTCGATGAAGCGCGCCATCTGACCATCATGCCGGTACTGCCAAAATTGCCGGAAATTCCGGTAGACCCCGTCCCCGAAAAACCCGTCAAAGGCAAGCAGAAAAAGCATGGTGGATGATCTAGACTACCGCAAGGCCGAGTTGCATAAGCCCACCAGTCGCACCGTGATTATCCTCACCTTGCTATTGGCGCTGTTCTTTAATGCCCTGCCTTGGCAAGGCATAGGGCTGATACTGCGCCCGGATGCGCTGGCGGTCATGTTGCTATACTGGAGCATGAACCGGCCCAGCTATATCGGCATGGGGGTGGCCTGGATCGCAGGCCTACTGGCAGATGTGGGTGATGCCAGCGTGCTAGGGCAACACGCGCTGGCTTATACCATCATGGCCTACGGTGGCCTGCTGCTGCACCGTCGCTTGCACATGTTCCACCTGCACCAGCAAGTGCCACAGATTTTCGGTCTATTTTTCCTGAGCTACGCCATCTACGCCTTTACCCACTGGCAAATCAACCAAATCACCATGTGGTGGTACTTTTTGGGCTGCTTTACGTCCACCCTGATGTGGGCACTGGTCAATGTGCTGGCGCAATACCTGAAACAACGCCGCGCCGATCGTGACAACGCATGAAGCAACCGATTGAAATCCGCGATCACCAGCACGAACTGCAACGCTTTCGCGTGCGGCTGGGCATCAGCATGGGTTTCGCCGCGATACTGCTGCTGATTCTGTTTGGCCGCTTCTTCTATCTGCAAGTCATCCGTCACGATTATTACCAGACGCTTGCCGAAAAAAACCGCATTTCCGTGGTACCCATCGTCCCCAATCGAGGGCTGATTCTCGATCGCAATGGCGTCGTGCTGGCGCAAAACTATGCCGGCAACACGCTGGAATTAACACCCAGCAAACTGAACGCCAGCCTGGATGACACCCTGACGGCGTTGAGCCAGGTGCTGGACATCGCGCCCAAAGATATCAAGCGTTTCAAGAAACAGATGGCAGAAAGCCGTAATTTTGAAACGCTGGTTTTGAAAAATAATTTAGGCGAAGAAGAAGTCGCCCGCTTTGTGGCACAAAAATACCGCTTCCCGGGCGTCGAAATCCGCGCGCGCATGTTCCGCGACTATCCACTTAAGGAGCAAGCCGCGCATCTGGTGGGCTACATTGGCCGCCTCAATCAGGGCGATCTGGATCAATTGGCGGAGGACGATCTGCTGGGCAATTATCGCGGGACGGACTACATCGGTCGCACCGGACTAGAGCAAAGTTATGAAGACGAATTGCATGGTGAAACCGGCGTGGAGCAAGTCGAAGTAGACTCCAGCGGGCGGGCGGTGCGTGTGCTATCGCGCAGCCCGGCCACTCCGGGACGGAATTTGGTGCTGAGTATCGACGCCAAATTGCAGCAAGTCGCAGACGAGGCCTTCGGTGATTATCGGGGCGCACTGGTGGCGATTGATCCACGCAACGGTGAGGTGTTGACCATGGTCAGCAAGCCGGGCTTTGACCCGACCTTATTCATTGATGGCATCGACTACGACAACTGGAATGAGCTCAACAACTCCCTCGATCGTCCGTTGAATAACCGCGCCCTACGGGGTGTTTATCCACCGGGCTCGACGTTCAAACCTTTCTACGCCCTCGCCGCGCAATTCTTTGGCGTGCGCAAACCAGAAATGCGCATTTCAGACAGCGGCATTTTCACATTACCGGGACAAAGCCACGAATATCGAGACTGGAAAACCGGCGGTCACGGCTGGGTAGACCTGTTCCGCTCCATCGTCGTGTCCTGCGACATTTATTACTATGGCCTGGCCATGGAATTGGGCATGGAACGCATGGCCAACTATCTGGGACGCTTCGGCTTTGGCAAAAAAACCGGCATCGACTTGGGCCGCCCAACAGAAGAGGGTTATGAGGGCGAAGCGGCTGGCCTCATTCCCACCTCCAACTGGAAAAAGAAGCGCTTCAAGCAAAATTGGTACAGTGGCGACACCGTCTCCGCCGGGATTGGTCAGGGTTACATTCTGGTCACGCCGCTGCAACTGGCCTCAGCCACCGCCACGCTCGCGAATGCCGGGGTGGGCTATCGACCACATCTGGTGCGAGAAATTCGTGCTGCCAATCCACGCGACAACGAGCGCATCACCCCTGTCGGCACGGACCTAAAAATCCCCCCTGAACACTATGATCTGGTGCGCCGCGCCATGATCGCGGTGACCCAGCCCGGCGGTACCGCCGTGGTCGCTTCCGCCGGCGCCCCCTACCAAATCGCGGGCAAAACGGGAACCGCACAAGTGGTGGGGGTGAAGCAAGGCGAAAAATACGACGCCTCACGCTTGCAGGAGCGCCACCGCGATCACGCTTGGTTCATGGCATTCGCCCCGGCGGACAATCCAAAAATCGCCGTCGCGGTACTGGTCGAAAACGGCGGACACGGCGGCGGCACCGCTGGCCCGATCGCTCGCAAAGTATTCGACTACTACCTGCTGGGAAAACGGCCCGCGCCCGTGCAGCCCGCTGCTAGTGCGGTTCCCGCAGCCCCCCTCCGTGCGACGGTGGCCGCCGCTGCCTCCAGTGTGAGCGCCGTCCCAGCCACGCCGACCGAGGAAGAAAATGACTAAACTCCGTATCTGGCGCCGCCTGACGACGCATGTGGATGGCTGGCTGTTTCTAGGGATCAGCTTGCTCATTTTTACCAGCCTGCTGGTGCTTTATAGCGCAGGGGGCTGGAGCCGCGTGCTGGGCCAAGGGCTCAATGCCCTGGTGGCCTTGACCTGCATGTGGCTGGTCGCCAACATGCCCCTGCCGTATTTGATGCGCCTGGCCTTGCCAGCCTATTTACTCGGCCTGTTGCTGTTGTTGGGCGTAGCGCTGTTCGGTGATATCAGCCACGGCGCACGGCGCTGGTTGAATATCGGCATCACCAGCATCCAGCCTTCCGAATTGATGAAAATCAGCGTGCCGCTGATGCTGGCATGGTATTTCGATAAGCACGAAGCCACGCTGCGTTTGCGCAATTTTGCCATCGCAGCCGGATTGTTGCTGATGCCCGTTTTTCTCATCGCGCGCCAACCTGATCTCGGGACCGCCCTACTGATTTCCGCCAGCGGTTTTTATGTGCTGTTTTTAGCCGGGTTAAGCTGGAAAGTCATCGGCTCACTGGCCACCACGGCGATTGCCAGCGCCCCTTTCATCTGGAATAGCCTGCACGACTATCAACGTCACCGCATCGAAATGCTGCTAGATCCCACCAAAGATGCCTTGGGCAAGGGCTACCACACCATTCAGGGCATGATTGCGGTCGGCTCCGGCGGTATTGGTGGCAAAGGCTATCTGGATGGCACACAAACGCATCTGGACTTTTTGCCAGAGCGCACCACCGATTTTATTTTTGCGGTATTTTCGGAAGAATTTGGCTTGGTCGGAAACCTGATTTTGCTGCTGCTTTACCTGTTCGTCATTGCACGCGGCTTTGCCATTACCGCCAATGCGTCCACCTATTTCACCCGCCTGATGGCCGGCTCCGTCACCTTAACCTTTACCACGTATGCCTTCGTCAACATGGGCATGGTCAGCGGCATCTTGCCGGTCGTGGGCGTTCCCCTGCCACTGGTGAGCTACGGTGGCACTTCCATGCTGACATTGCTGATTGGGATTGGCATGCTGATGAGCATCGAAACCCATAAACATCTGGTGCAGACTTAATGTAAACGACAGAAGGCGTTATAGCGCGAGCATCCTTGGCTATAATGCGCAAAAATTTCAGGAGCCGATCGTGAACAAGCAATTCCCTATGGCAACCATCACCATGCTGATACTGTCAGCCTGTTGCAGTGCCTTGCCGCAAGGCGCAGTTGCCATGGACACCTCTGCCAGTAGCGCTTCCGCTGTGGCCCCGGTCGAGACCAGCAGCGCGGCCCCCGTGGCACCGCCCACAACTGCCAGTTCTGGCGTGGTGACCGCCCCCCCCAACAAAAACGGCAGCACACTGGTCAGCCAGCCCGGCCCTCATACAGCACCAGCGCCTAACAACAAGACACCGGCAAGTAGCAAGAAAAGCAACCCTGCCAAAAAACAGGGCCGCAGCAAGGTTGCCGTACCACGCAAACCAACCGTGACCAGTCAGGCGGCCCTTCCTGCGGGTAGCAAAAACAACCTGCCGAGCTACAATCGCCCCTATCCGATAGACGGCAAATTGGTCACCCCATTGAGCGCATCCAGCGGGCTGCGCCAGCGAGGCGACGCTACTTGGTATAACCGTAACAAACAAGGCAAGCCCACCGTTAATGGCGAGATCTATGACCCCTACGGTCTGACCGCCGCACATCCCACGCTCCCCATTCCCAGTTATGCACGGGTTACCAACCTGAGTACGGGCAAATCCATCGTGGTACGGATCAACGACCGTGGCCCGGAAGATGCCGGCACAAACCACAAAATCATCGAGCTTTCTTTCAGTGCCGCCAACAAAATCGGACTAGTGAGCGGCACCAACCGCAAAGTCGAAGTGCGCGGATTAGAAAATGATCAACCTACCCCAGCCTCCCCATCCGGTAGCATCGCTTTCCATCTCAAGCGTGAACGCAAAGACAGCAAAGACAACAAGGCCACGCCCAACCGCGTCGCCAGCACGTCAATGAGTACAGGAACGTATCTGCAATTAGGTGCATTCCGCAGCCAAGCAGCGGCCGAGCGCTACGCGGCGCAAATTCGTCCCAAATTGACCAGTATCAGCTCACGCACGCCCAACAGCCTGCGTGACGGTGCGTTATTCCGTCTATGGTTGGGCCCCTATCCAAGCAGTGCCGAAGCGCAACACGCTGCCGAGGCGCTGGCACCGCAGCTAGGGTTCAAGCCGTTGCTCAAAGTACAAGCTGCAAAATAAACGACGCCGACGGTCTACTGTGGTAAAAACCACAAGCACGCAGAAAATCCGCATTCCCTATTGCAACACCCCCGCTCTTTTCACATAATTGCATCCGCAACGCGACATCCAAGCTACACCGGATGTACGCGAAAAACAAAGCACAGAACAATAACATCAATTGTGAGTTTTTATGAAAACCAACAGCATCCTCTATCGGTGCGCCCTTGGCGTGCTGATGCTTGGGCCATACGTGGCACAGGCAGACCCCGTCGGAATGCAAGTTCCGGCCTACATCTCGCTACGTCTCATCACCGCCGGACACTCCTCGTCCGCGCTGTCTTCTGACAACGACATCGGCAAAGCTACCGCAATCAACAGTGTGCAGCGTACCCATCGGGTATCGCGCAAGCGCGCTGCGCGCAGCCATCGCCCCCACCAATCTCTCGCTCGTAAACACTACGCTCGCCAAGCGCGTAATCGCCAGCGCTGCATGCAGGCGCGCTACGAGCCATCCCGTACAAATCGGCACCGCTGTGCTCATTTCCTGATTCGCCAAGGTCCTTTAGCGCGCCCGCGAGTCAGTCTCTAACCCCTCTCGCGCTACTCAACAAAATTAACGTTAAACAAAGGAGAACAATATCATGCGTAATTTTTGGTGGTCTTTTGCAGTCGCAGGCGTCATGGGCGGCATGTCCGCAAACGCACAGGCTGTAACTAATGGGATCATTCAAGTCAACAGCTTCGCCGAGCGCGAAGTCGTCGAAATCCGATCCAATGGCCAACGAGAAGTTAAGCGGGAGCGTGTCCACCGTGTCACACCAAACACGGAAGTCATTTTTACCACACGTTTTCAAAACACGGATAACAAGCCGGTCAGCAATGTCGTTATCAGCAACCCCATTCCTGATAACACAACCTACTGGCCAGGCAGTGCTTTTGGCGACAACACAGAAATTTCGGTCTCCAGCGACAAAGGGCATACCTACGAACCCATCAGTCGTTTGAGCACCACGTCGGACAAGCCGTACACCCATATCCGCTGGAACTACAAGGGCCAATTGCGCCCAGGCCAAGCGGCGGAAGTCGGCTTCCGCGCCTTAGTGAAGTAACCGAACCCCCACCCAAGCAGCGACAAAACCCCTCCCGGCACGGGAGGGCTGGGGGGTTGCTGTCGCAAAAAACAAGGAGAGCAAAATGAACAAGAAAACTTTGATGGCACTGTGTGGCTTCAGTCTGATGACACTGAGCACCATTTCCGCCTGCCAGGCAGCCCCTGAATATGACAACATGGACTCTCTGGTGGCTGCCAGCAATCGTCCGGCAACGGCTCGTTCTCTGTCGAATCCAAATCGCGCCTATACGTCCAATGGGCCCAGCGACGACAACATGTCAAACAACAACGACTTCAGTCAGCGCGGCCTAGCTTCCTGGTATGCCAGCAATCTGGAAGGTCGCTTGACCACCAGCGGCGAGCCGTACAATCCGAATGAACTGACCGCAGCTCACCCCAGCCTGCCGATGTTCAGCTATGTACGCGTAACCCATCTCGGCAGTGGTCGTTCGGTGATTGTGCGCATCAATGACCACGCCACCTTGTCCGAAGGCCGGGTCATCAATCTGTCGCGCGCAGCGGCAGAAGAATTGAACATCGTGAATGCGGGCATGGCACAAGTGGAAATTCAGGCCATTCCACGTCCCAACAACAATGACCAGGAAAACGACAACCGCATGGCACGCGAAGTAGACGATGAAATTGGCCAAGTTGCCATGCGCTTCAGTGGCCGCTAAAACGACACAACAGCTTTCTCACCGCTGACAGCAGCGGCTCCTCAATCCCCTGTTTTCTCCCATGAGGCAGGGGATCTTTTTTCCTCCATCTGGCGCTCGATACGTTCCAGACGCAACGCAATATCGCGCAATAACTTCTCAACATCCTTTTCTTCGTCCTCAACCTTTTTGACTTCGTTATCAATCAAATAGGCGGAGATATTCGCCGTGAGCAACGACACTAACACCACGCCGAACAAAATCAGCAGCGCACCGAACATCCGAGCACCGGGGGTTCTGGGTACCACATCGCCATACCCCACGGTCGACATCGTCACCCAAGCCCACCACATACCATCCCACACCGTACCGATTTGTGGATCGAGCCGGGTGATGACGATGCCGGAAAAAATCATGGTCAGAAAGGCCACCATCAAGGTGGAGCCTAATTGGTGATGCGACAACACATCACGGATGGTTTTGGACAAACGGGTCAGCAACACGACCACCAGCAACAGCCGCAGACCACGCAGCAAGCCAGCCAATGGGGTGTAATGCCAAATCAACGGCACACTACCCACAATAATCAACAAATTCATCCAGTTATGCAGCAGGTAGCGCCGCCTGCGCCGGACGAGTCGCATCAGCAACGTGGTTTCCAGTACAAATACCAGCCACACCAACCAATCCGCCAAACGTCCCAGCCACAAGGGAATACTGCTGGTTTCTTCCAGATACCACTGACAGGGAATCCAGAACGTGACCGCCAACATCGGCCACTCCAGCTTGGAGGCCAAGCGGCGGGCTTGCGGCGTTTCCGTCGCATCCACGCCCGCAATGCCCAGCATGCGGCGTATGGTCATGCGGGGCTCAGTTTTTCAAGACCACCCATATAAGGACGCAGCGCCGCCGGGATGACGATACTGCCATCCGCTTGTTGATAATTTTCCAGTACCGCCACCAAGGTGCGCCCCACCGCCAAACCGGAACCATTCAAGGTGTGCACCAACTCAGGTTTACCGGCGGCGTTACGGAAGCGCGCCTGCATACGCCGAGCCTGAAAGGATTCAAAATTGGAGCAGGAAGAAATTTCGCGGTAGGTATTTTGCGCAGGCAACCAAACCTCGATGTCATACGTCAGCGCGGCAGAAAAACCCATATCGCCGCTACACAACTGCATGACGCGATAAGGCAAGCCCAACTTTTGCAGAATCACTTCGGCATGGCCCAGCAGTTGCGTCAAGGCGGCATAGGATTGCTCAGGATGGACAATTTGTACCAACTCCACCTTTTCAAACTGGTGCTGGCGGATCATGCCACGGGTATCGCGCCCGGCAGATCCGGCCTCGCTGCGGAAGCACGGCGTATGCGCCACAAACTTCAGTGGCAGACTGTCCAGTGGCAAAATTTCGCCGCGTACCATATTGGTGACGGGCACTTCTGCGGTCGGAATCAAATAGAAATTTTGCTGACCACTTTCGCCTAATTGACGCGGCACGTGGAACAAATCCTCTTCAAACTTGGGCAACTGGCCCGTACCGCGCATGGAGTCGGCATTCACCATGTAAGGCACATAAGTTTCCGTGTAACCATGTTGATCGACATGCGTGTCCAGCATGAACTGCGCCAAGGCCCGGTGCAAGCGCGCCAAACCGCCCTTCAGCAACGAAAAACGTGCCCCGGCAATTTTCACGGCGGTTTCAAAATCCAGTCCGCCCAAGCCTTCGCCCAGCGCCACGTGATCCTGCACCGCAAAGTCAAACTGCGGCACTGCCCCGACACGTCGCAATTCAACGTTATCCGCTTCCGACGCCCCAACGGGCACGCTGGCATGCGGCAGATTGGGAATCTGCGCCAACAACGCGTCCACCGCCTGCAACACCTGCGGCAAACTGGTTTCCAGTTGCTTTAACTCGTCACCGATTTGCGCCACTTCGGCCATGATGGGCGCGGGATCCTGCCCCTTGGCCTTGGCCATACCGACTTGCTTGGCACAGGCATTACGCTTGGCTTGCAATTCCTGCGTGCGGGTTTGCATGGTTTTGCGTTGCGCTTCCAAGGCTTGAAAAGCGGCAATATCCAGCTCGAAGCCGCGCGTTTGCAATCGAGCGGCCACGCCTTCGGCATCGCTACGCAAGAGTTGAATATCCAACATAATTAAATCCTTGAATCAAAAGTTATTATTTTGTCAGCACGCGCCCTCCCAACACCGCGCACCACGTTAGCCGTCACAGAAATGGCACCGGGTAAACCCGGTGCCAGACGTGTCGCACATTATACGCGAGGCCATGCCACCGTGCGGCGTGGTCGTGCAGCAGATCAGCCGCGCTTGTCCGGCGGTGCGGCATCCGCGTCCCACCGCTTTAACTGCGCCAACTTCTCGCCAATCTTGATTTCCAGGCCACGCGGCACCGGCTGATACCAACCAGGTTCGGGCAAGTCATCGGGCAAATAGGTGGCTCCGGCGGCGTAGGCGTTCGGTTCGTCGTGGGCGTAGCGGTATTGCTTGCCGTAGTCCAATTCCTTCATCAAACGGGTCGGGGCGTTGCGTAGATGTAGCGGCACCGGGCGACTGCCATCCTGTTTCACGAAGGCGCGGGCTTGGTTGTAGGCGTTGTAGCCCGCGTTGGACTTGGGGGCGCACGCCAAGTACAGCACCGCCTGCGCCAGCGCCAACTCACCTTCCGGGCTGCCTAGCCGCTCATAGGTTTGGGCCGCATCGTTGGCGATTTGCATGGCACGCGGGTCGGCCAGACCAATGTCTTCCCAGGCCATGCGCACGATGCGCCGCGCCAGGTAGCGCGCATCCGCGCCGCCGTCCAGCATGCGCACCAGCCAGTACAACGCCGCGTCGGGATGTGAGCCGCGCACGGATTTGTGCAAGGCAGAAATCTGGTCATAAAACGCGTCGCCGCCCTTGTCGAAACGGCGCAAATTTTCCGCCAGCGCTTGATCCAGAAACGCCGCATCCAAGTGCGAAATCCCCGCCGTGACCGCCGCCGTATGCGCTTGTTCCAACACATTCAACAACCGCCGCGCATCGCCATCGGCATACCCAATCAGCCGCGTGCGCGCCTCGTCGCTGAAGGTCAAGCCCTTTGTAGGAGCGAGCCTTGCTCCTACATTCAAAGCAGGATTGTGACCGCCTATAACCGCTAACGCGCGCGCAAACAACGCCTCCAACTCCTCCACCGACAATGAGTGCAGCACATACACCTGCGCCCGCGACAGCAGCGCGTTGTTGACTTCAAACGATGGATTTTCGGTAGTCGCGCCGATAAAGGTGACGAGTCCCTGTTCGACAAACGGCAAAAACGCATCCTGCTGCGATTTGTTGAAGCGATGCACTTCATCCACAAACAGAATGGTGTGCCGCCCGTACGCTTGCAGGCTTTGCTGCGCTTGGGCTATGGCTTCGCGGATGTCTTTCACCCCGGACAGCACGGCGGACAGGGCGATGAATTCAGCCGCAAAGGCTTGCGCCATCAGCCGCGCCAAGGTGGTTTTTCCCACGCCCGGCGGCCCCCACAAAATCATGGAATGCAGCCGCCCGGACTGAAACGCCAGGCGCAACGGGCGACCCGCGCCCAGCAAATGCGTTTGCCCGATGACATCATCCAGATGGCCCGGACGCAAACGCTCGGCCAATGGCGCGTCAGGCAAGGGAGACGAAAACAGGTCGGTCATAAGAAGTTCAGGGTTGTTTTACCGCGACCGGCGCGAGGTCTCGTGCCAAACGAAAACCAATCACATTGCTGCCTTCGTTATCCACATAGTAGGCGCGCGCTGCCGCGCGCAAGGCATATGGCCCGGACATCCAGGAACCGCCACGCCATACCCGCGCCAGATGTTTGCCGCGCCCTTCCCAAGCCTTGCCATCGCTCGGCGCACCTTGGTAATTGGCATGATAACTGTCTTGCACCCATTCATTGACATTGCCCGCCATGTCAAACAAGCCCCAGGGATTTTGCGGATAACGCCCCACTGGCAGCGGCATGCCATGGGAATGCAAATCATTGACGTCGCACTCTTTGGTTTTGCCATCGGTATTGCTGGCATCGCGCATTTGGTAATAGCCTTCGTAATTGGCATTGGACAAACTGAGACAACTCCCGCTATAAAAATCCCGCTTGCTATCGGCGCGATAGGCATATTCCCACTCAGCTTCGCTCGGCAGACGATAGCGCTGCCCAGTGAGGCGATTCAGCGTGCGAATGAATTTTTGCACCTGTTCCCAACTGACATTTTCCACCGGGCACTCACTGCCACAACGCGCAAACCAGGACGGATTACTGCCCATCACCGCTTGCCATTGCTGTTGCGTCACCTCGTATTTGCCCAACTCAAACGCCGCAATCGCCACGGGATGCGGCGGCTTTTCCCACGGCCAGCAAAAATGATCGCGTCCCTCTTCGCAGCCCATATTCAAACTACCCGCCGGAATGGACACCATTTCCACCGCTAATTGTTTTTTCAATTCATCCAACGATTCGGGCGCGACGTGCTCCGTGGATTGTTGCACCGGCTTGACCGTAAGCGGCGGCTTTCTCTGCTGCTGCACCACCGCATCGTCGTCTTCGGTGTAAATATCCTCCACGGCCCATACCGGCGCGCTTACGCACAGCGCCCAGCAAAAAATCACCTGGATGCGCGACATAGCGGCTCCTTACTCGCCCAACACATCCACCCCGGCAGGGGGCGTGAAGCGGAAACTGCCCTCCGGGATTTTCGGATTGCGCTGCATGCCGCTAAATTGCAAACGGGTTTTGTGGCCAAAAGTGTCGTCCAACTCCATCTGCACCAATTCGGATTGGGCGTTGAAGCCGAGACGTATGGCAGCAAACTGGCTTTCGCCGCTCTTGGGCGTGGCCAGCAACCACTCCAGCCCATCACGCGCCCCCAATTCCTTCAGCACAAAATCGCGCTCGATTTCGTTGTTGCCGGACAACAAGGCCGCCGGGCTGCTGCCCAGCGCCGCATCCAGTTTTTTCACCGTCACCTGCTGCAAATCCACGTCATACAACCAAAACTTGTTGCCATC
>DHYQ01000044.1:15458-16357 GCA_002414205.1 Gallionellaceae bacterium UBA5126
GCCCTGGGCATTTTGCAAGCGCTTGCCCGCTTGGTCGAACACCTGCTGGCTGAATTGCGCCGAGGCCGCACGCGTCCCGCCGACAAAATTCTTCAACTTTTCAATAGCCGCCGCCTGCGCGGCGACACTGCCGACCAGCAATAACAAAGCAATCAACGATTTG
Organism: Gallionellaceae bacterium UBA5126; assembly: GCA_002414205.1. Classification (GTDB taxonomy): domain Bacteria; phylum Pseudomonadota; class Gammaproteobacteria; order Burkholderiales; family Gallionellaceae; genus Gallionella. The sequence goes on from DHYQ01000044.1 coordinate 15,622, forward strand.
GACAACATGACATCCTCGCAACAAAAAACAGGCGGCGATGATACTGGAAAATCCCCCCCTTGGGCGTCTGGGCGGACAGGCTGACGCGGGCTATACTCGCGCCCCTTTTTTCACCACCACCATCATGCACTTTTCCGCGCAGGACAGTTTCTGGATGGCCAAGGCGCTGCGCCTGGCCGAGCAAGGTTTGTACAGCACCAGCCCCAATCCACGTGTGGGCTGCGTGCTGGTGAAAAACGACGTTGAAATCGGCAGCGGCTGGCATGTACGCGCCGGAGAACCACATGCCGAGATACACGCCCTGCGCGCTGCCGGGGAAGCGGCTCGCGGCGCAACGGCCTACGTCACACTAGAGCCATGCAGCCATTACGGTCGCACCCCGCCCTGCGCCGAAGCACTGGTCGCGGCGGGTGTTAGCCGGGTAGTCGTCGCCATGCAAGACCCCAATCCACTGGTGGCCGGACGCGGCCTGGCGCGTTTGCGGGCGGCGGGCATCGCGGTAGAGTGCGGCCTGCTAGAAGGCGCGGCGCTGGCGCTGAATCCCGGTTTTGTAGCGCGCATGCAACGCGGCACGCCCTGGGTGCGCAGCAAGATCGGCATGAGTCTGGACGGACGCACCGCGCTGGCCAACGGCGTCAGCCAGTGGATTACCGGCCCGGAGGCGCGGCGCGATGTGCAACATTGGCGCACCCGCTCCTGCGCCATTTTGACCGGCATCGGCACCGTGCTGGCCGAC
>DHYQ01000102.1:0-1164 GCA_002414205.1 Gallionellaceae bacterium UBA5126
GCCACGCGCCCGTCCAGTCCGTCCAGCACCATGGCGATGAAAATGGCCACGGCGGACTGCTCGAACAGGCCATTCATGGCTTGCACGATGGCGTAGAACCCGGCGAACAGCGCACCGGTGGTGAACAAATTCGGCAGCAAGTAGATGCCGCGTTTACGCAGGGTCATGGGACGGCGGGGAGGCTGGTATTCGCTCATGGTGTCAGGGCAGGGTTGCCAGAATGGTGCAGGTGGCCGATACCTTGTCGCCGATGCTGACCTTGACGCTGGCGTCCAGCGGCAGATACACATCCACCCGCGATCCAAAGCGGATGAAGCCGTAGCGTTGGCCGCGCGTCAGGGCGTCACCCGGTTTGACGTAGCACAGGATGCGGCGGGCAATCAGGCCGGCCACTTGCACGAAGGTAATGGTTTGCTGCTTCGGGGTTTGCAGCACGATGGCGTTGCGCTCGTTTTCGCTGGAGGCTTTATCCAGATCAGCGTTAACGAACTTGCCGGGGAAATACTGCACGGTTTGAATGGTGCCATCCACCGGGCTGCGGTTGGAGTGCACGTTGAACACGTTCATAAACACGCTGACCAGAATGGCTTCGCGTTGGCCATACGGGTCTTGGGTGCGTTCAACCTTGATGACGCGGCCGTCAGCAGGCGACAGCACGGCACCGGCCTGCTGCGGAATCTCACGCGGCGGGTCACGGAAAAATTGGAGGACAAACAAGGCGATAATCCACGCCAAAGTTGCCAGAATGCCACCCACAAAATGGGAAGCCAGCACGGCGATAATCACCGAGCCCGCCAGAAACGGCCAGCCCTCGCGGGCGATGATGGGGTGGGGGTAGTTGTTCATTTGAGAAGGGAAAAGGGAAAAGGGGAAGCGGTGAAGGGGGAAGAGAGAAGGGGGAAGGGAAACAGCGTGGAAGACGCCACCCCCTTCTCTCTTCCCTCTTCCCCCTTCTCACAATTAGTTCTTGGACTGATCCACCAGCTTGTTCTTGCCAATCCAAGGCATCATGGCGCGCAGTTGGGAACCCACTTGCTCGATGGGGTGCTCGGCATTCAGACGGCGGCGGGCGGTCATTTCTGGGTAGTTGGTGCGACCTTCCAGAATGAAGCGCTTGGCGTAGGAGCCGTTTTGAATGTTGCGCAGGCATTCCTTCATGGCGGC
>DHYQ01000102.1:1278-1493 GCA_002414205.1 Gallionellaceae bacterium UBA5126
GCGATGCCGCCTTCGTACATCAAATCAACGATCAGCTTCAGTTCGTGCAGGCACTCGAAGTAAGCCATTTCAGGGGCATAACCGGCTTCGGTCAGGGTTTCAAAACCAGCCTTCACCAGTTCCACCGCACCGCCGCACAACACAGCTTGTTCGCCGAACAGATCGGTTTCGGTTTCTTCGCGGAAGTTGGTTTCAATCACGCCACCCTTGGTGCC
>DHYQ01000102.1:1573-4943 GCA_002414205.1 Gallionellaceae bacterium UBA5126
TTGTCTTGGTAAACCGCGATCAGGGTCGGTACGCCGCCGCCCTTCAGGTATTCGGAACGCACGGTGTGGCCAGGGCCTTTAGGGGCGATCATGATCACGTCCACGTCGGCGCGAGGCACCACTTGGTTGTAATGCACATTGAAACCGTGGGCAAACGCCAACGCCGCGCCGGACTTCATGTTGGGGGCAACGTCCTTGTTATAGACGTCAGGAATGTTTTCGTCAGGCAACAGCATCATCACCACGTCAGCAGCGGCCACGGCTTCAGCCACTTCCGCCACGTTGAAGCCAGCAGCAGCCGCCTTGGCCCAGGATGCGCCATTCTTGCGCAGGGCGACAGTCACATTCACGCCGGAATCGCGCAGGTTTTGCGCATGGGCGTGACCTTGGGAACCATAACCGACGATGGTTACAGCCTTGCCCTTGATCAAAGGAATGTCAGCGTCTTGGTCGTAATAAACTTTCATGTTTGCTCTTTCAGTTAGTTGATAGTTTGGAGTTTTTAGTTTGGAGTTTTTGGTTTGGAGTTGGGGGCTTCCGCTGCGCGGGTTTAACTGACAACTCCGAACCTCCAACTCCCAACTGCTTTTTACAGTTTCAAAATCCGTGAGCCGCGTCCGATGCCGGATGCGCCGGTACGCACGGTTTCCAGAATCAGCTCACGGTCGATGGCTTGCAAGAAGGCATCCAGCTTGGTCGCCGCGCCGGTCAGCTCGATGACGTAGGTGGTGCTGGTAACGTCAATCACCCGCCCGCCAAAGATGTCGGCCATGCGCTTCAGCTCTTCGCGGGCCAAGCCTTCGGCACGCACCTTGAGCAGCATCAGCTCGCGTTCCAGATGGTCGCCGTCGGTCAAATCCATCACCGCCGCCACGTCGATCAGCTTGTTCAACTGCTTGTTGATCTGCTCAATCACCGCATCCGAGCCGCTCGTGACGATGGTCATGCGCGACAGGGTAGGGTCTTCGGTGGTGGAAACCGACAGGGATTCAATGTTGTAGCCACGGGCAGAAAACAACCCGGCCACGCGGGACAGCGCGCCCGCTTCGTTTTCCATCAAAATCGAAATGATGTGACGCATTACAAGTCCTCCGCCAAAATCACTTCCGACAAGCCCTTGCCGCCGGGCACCATCGGGAACACGTTTTCGGTTGGATCGGTGCGGAAGTCCATAAACACCAGCTCATCCTTACGGGCAAAGGCTTCCTGAATGGCCGGTTTCACATCCGCCGGGCTGTCGATGCGCATGCCAACGTGGCCATAGGCCTCGGCCAGCTTGACGAAATCGGGCAGCGCGTCCATGTAGGAATGCGAATAGCGCGTGCCGTGGAAGAATTCCTGCCACTGCCGCACCATGCCCAGATAGCGATTGTTCAGCGCCAGCACCTTGATCGGCAGGTTGTACTGCTTGCAGGTGGACAGCTCCTGAATGTTCATCTGGATACTGCCTTCGCCGGTGATACAGGCCACGGTGGCATCGGGATTAATCAGCTTCGCGCCCATGGCCGCAGGCAGACCAAAGCCCATGGTGCCCAGACCGCCGGAGTTAATCCAGCGACGCGGTTGCTTGAACTTGTAATACTGTGCGCCCCACATCTGATGCTGGCCCACGTCGGACGTCAGAATAGCGTCGCCACCGGTCACTTCGTACAAGGTTTCGACCACATACTGCGGCTTGATGATCTCAGTGGAATTGGTATAACGCAGACCACCCCCCTTTTCACGCCACACCGCGATTTGTTGCCACCATTCGGCCAGCGCCGCTTCGTCCAGCTTTTGCTTGGTACCGCGCAGCACGTTGACCAACTCGGTGACGGTCAACTTCAGATCGCCGACGATAGGCAAATCCACCTTCACGCGCTTGGCGATGGAGGACGGGTCGATGTCGATATGGATAATTTTGCGCTGCACTTGCGCGAAGTGGCCGGGATTGCCGATCACTCGGTCGTCGAAACGCGCGCCGATCGCCAGCAACACGTCGCAATGTTGCATGGACATATTGGCTTCGTAAGTGCCATGCATACCCAGCATGCCGACAAACTGCCGATCCACACCCGAAAAACCACCCAAACCCATCAGGGTGTTGGTACACGGCGCACCCAGCAGATGCACCAGTTCGGTCAACACCGCAGACGCATCGCCCAACACCACGCCGCCACCGGCATACACCATGGGACGCTTGGCTTCCAGCAACATGTGTACCGCCTGACGAATTTTCGTCACGTCACCACAACCAACCGGGTTGTAGGAACGAATATGCACGCTGGATGGATAGACAAATTCAGCCTTCTGGTTGGACACATCCTTGGGAATGTCAATCAGCACCGGGCCAGGACGACCGGATTTAGCCAGATAGAAGGCTTTCTTGATCGTTGGCGCAATATCGGCCGGATTTTTCACCAGGAAATTGTGCTTCACGCAGGGGCGGGTAATACCGACGGCATCCACTTCCTGGAAGGCATCTTCACCGATCACGGTGCTGGGCACCTGACCGCTCAGAATCACCATCGGAATCGAATCCATGTAAGCCGTGGCAATGCCGGTGACGGCATTGGTCAAGCCGGGGCCGGAGGTCACCAGCGCCACGCCGACCTTGTCGGACGAGCGCGCATAGCCGTCAGCCGCATGCACTGCCGCCTGCTCATGGCGCACCAACACATGCTTCACCTTGTCCTGCTGAAACAACGCATCATAAATGTGGAGCACCGCCCCACCGGGATAGCCGAAGATGTATTCCACACCTTCCTCTTGCAAACAGCGGATGGCTATTTCCGCACCAGTCAGCTCCATGACAATACCTTAGAATAAAAACCGAAAAAAAGGCTTCGTAAGATACTGGCTGACAGCAGTTTGGTCAACCATTACACCGGCATTCCTATTAAAAATCATGCGGTACGGCCAAATGGCTCTGTTATAATCCGCCGCGTTTTGTAATGAACCATCGGGGGCGACTTGGCTTCGACGTAGGTTGCAAAGCAGCGTAGGGCATACCGAGGACCCGCCACCTCGTAAATAAGCTGGAAAAAAACAGTCGCAAACGACGAAACTTACGCACTGGCCGCTTAAGGCCTGCCCTCACACCTTGTTGTTCATGGCAAGGCTCGAAGTCGCAAGACAGAGATGAGTGAGGTCGAGACATGAAATCGTGTCATGCAGGGCCACTTTGCATGAAGCTAAAACTTAAGGTAGCTCGCCCGTCACCAGCCTGTCGGTTGGCGTGTGCCGGGTCAAATTAAACAATCAGACTAAGTATGTAGAACTATCTGTAGAGGACTTGCGGACGGGGGTTCAATTCCCCCCGCCTCCACCAATATTAAGGACTCAGACACTCTCTGAGTCCTTTTTCTTTTCCCAGAATCCCACACACAGC
>DHYQ01000077.1:0-1988 GCA_002414205.1 Gallionellaceae bacterium UBA5126
ATGACCATGACGCTGCCGGCGAATTCGAGCAGGGCGTCTTCGAGGGCGCGCAGGGTTTCCACGTCGAGGTCGTTGGAGGGTTCGTCCAGCAGCAGGACGTTGCCCCCGGCGATCAGGGTTTGCGCCAGATGCAGGCGACCCCGTTCGCCGCCGGAGAGGTTGCCGACGATTTTTTGCTGGTCGCCGCCCTTGAAGTTGAAGCGGCCCAAGTAGGCGCGGGCGGGGGTTTCGTATTTGCCGACTTGCAGGATGTCGCGCCCTTGGGCGATGGCGTCAAACACGGTTTTGTCGTTGGCCAGCCCGGCGCGGGATTGATCGACGAAGGCCAGGTGCACGGTGGGGCCGATCTTGACGCTGCCGCTGTCGGGTTGTTCCTGCCCGCTGAGCATTTTGAACAGGGTGGATTTACCCGCGCCGTTGGGGCCGATGATGCCGACGATGGCACCGGGGGGGATTTTGAAGCTGAGGTTGTCGATCAGCAGACGGTCGCCAAAGGCTTTGGAAACACCTTCAAATTCAATCACTTCATTGCCGAGGCGCTCGCCGACGGGGATGAAAATTTCCTGGGTTTCGTTGCGCTTTTGGTATTCGACGTTGGACAGTTCTTCAAAGCGGTTGAGGCGGGCCTTGGATTTGGCCTGGCGCGCCTTGGGATTTTGCCGCACCCATTCCAGCTCTTGTTTCATGGCTTTCATGTGGGCGTCGATTTGCTTTTGCTCCTGCTCCAGACGCGCTTCTTTTTGCTCCAGCCAGCTCGAATAATTGCCCTTCCAGGGGATGCCGTGGCCGCGATCCAGTTCCAGAATCCATTCGGCGGCGTTGTCGAGGAAGTAGCGGTCATGCGTCACGGCGACCACGGTGCCGGGGAAGCGCACCAGGAATTGCTCCAGCCATTCCACCGATTCGGCGTCCAAGTGGTTGGTCGGCTCGTCCAGCAGCAGCATGTCGGGCTTTTCCAGCAGCAGTTTGCACAGGGCGACGCGGCGTTTTTCACCGCCGGACAGGTGCGCAATTTGCGCCTCCCAATCCGGCAAGCGCAGTGCGTCGGCGGCGATTTCCATCTGGTGACTGGCGTCGGCCCCGCTGGCGGACAAAATCGCTTCCAATCGTGCTTGCTCGGCAGCCAGCGCGTCAAAGTCGGCGTCTTCCTCGGCATAGGCGGCATACACCGCGTCCAGCTTGGCCTGCGCTTCCATCACCTCGCCCAGCGCGGCTTCCACTTCCTGGCGCACGGTTTTGCTGGGGTCGAGTTCCGGCTCCTGCGGCAAGTAGCCAATGCGCACCCCGGCCAGGTGTTGCACCTCGCCGTCGTATTCCTTATCCACATTGGCCATGATGCGCAGCACAGTGGATTTGCCGGAGCCATTCAGGCCCAGCAGGCCGATTTTGGCACCGGGGAAGAAGCTGAGGGAAATGTCTTTGATGATTTGCCGTTTGGGGGGGACGATCTTGCTCACGCGGAGCATGGACATTACGTATTGCGCCATTGCAGTCTCTTTCGCAGAAAAAACAGAAGGCGCGTAGCTTACCGTAAAGCCGGGCAATCAGGGAGCGGGCGGCGGGAAGTGCTTGAGGATTTTTTCCGGTACGTCGCGGCGGGTGGTCAGGCTAATCGCGCTGGCACCCATCACCGCCGTCACCATCACCGCAATCAAGGTCGGCATCAGCGCCACGCGGGTCAGCGCTGTCCACAGAATGTGCTGCATGTTGTGGCTGGACAGCGAGCTAATCAAAAACGCCAGCAGCATCAACACGCTGGAAATCGCGTAGCCGATTAGCAGCCATTTGCCGTGCAACCAGGCCAAACGCCAGTGGGCATCGACAAACCAGGTGGTGCGCTGGCGGCTGCGGCGGTAGATGTAGGCCAGCACCAGACTGGACAAGGTGAGCGGAATCAGCAGCCCGGCCATGCCAACGTTGAGCACGATGACCGCCGGGGTTAGCAGTAAATCAAACAAAAACAGCGTGGAAACAAACAAGTTATGCGG
>DHYQ01000077.1:2096-11956 GCA_002414205.1 Gallionellaceae bacterium UBA5126
TCTAATTTTCAACTTCTACTGCCGGGACAGTTTCCGGCACAATTTCGCGGTAGGCGGCATAGGCAGAGGCAATCACACTGGGCGATAGCAAAATTACCAGCAAGGTACCCAACAAATCGCCCCCCAGTTGCAATACGGTCAGATAAGTGAAGCTCCAAACCAGGCTAAACACAAACAACGGCGGCAGATTGATCCAGAACGCCATAAAACTGATCCGCAGCGCCGACCATGGTGACAAAGCTTCAAACACCACCAACATCGGCGCGAACTGCATGGCCATGGCAATCACCAGCATGGGAATTGCCAACACGGCAAACAGTTGCAACATCAAGCTCATACCGTTGTCGCCGAGGATGGCTTGCAATTGCTCCGGGCTGTCACCGGGCTGCCATTGCTCAGCCACGGCACTCAGCGTTTCCCCCCCCAGCGCGACCATCAAAATCGACAGCAGTAGCAGCATCCCAACCAGAAAAACCCCTAGCAACAACAAACGGTTGGTCTGATGGAAAAACCCGGCCCAGAAATACGCCACGGTCAGCGTGCGCCCGCTGCGCAAAGCATGGCAACCAAGCAACCAACCGGCCACGATGACCGGCGTCAGCAACATTGACAACAATCCACCCAAGGCCCCCAAATGCTCCAGCAACCAAAACAAGGCCACATTCATCAAGGATAACCACAGCCAAGTCTGCGGCGACTGGGCAAACAACTCAAAACCTTGGCGTATCCAACGCAAGCCATGCGCCATGCCCAGTTTGCGGATTTGTAGGGTCTTTTGCAAAATAACTCCAATCTAAAAGGTGTAAAGACAATTGCGCCCGGCATGTTTGGCCTGGTACAACGCCTGGTCGGCGGCCTGGATCAGGTTATCCATGTCACAACCAGACCAAATTGTCGCCACGCCAGCGCTGAAAGAACAGGAAAATTCACCTTGCGTCGTGCTGTAACGCATCTGACCAAACTGCTGACGCAGGGTGTCCATAATGGGCAATGCTTGCGGCAAGGTGGTATCGGGCATGACCACGGCAAACTCTTCCCCGCCATAGCGTCCGACAACATCACTCACGCGCAGGCGTTTACGCAGTAAATGTGCCAACGTGCGGATCACCCGATCGCCTTGTGGATGACCGTAGCGATCGTTGACTTCCTTGAAATGGTCGATGTCCAGCATCACCAATACCAAAGGCTTACCCTGCCGCAACGCGCGTTCCAATTCGGATTCCAACCGCTGCTTGAACGCCAGATGATTCAGCAGGCTGGTCATGCTGTCCTGGCGCACCAGCTTGCTCAGGCTACGGAAACGCTCTGCCCGTACCGACACGGCGAACAACAGTTCGGCATCGGAAATCGGTTTGCACAAAAAGTCATCCGCGCCCGCCTGCATGGCCTGTTGCTGACGATCCACGCCAGACTCAGTGGTCAAAAATACAATCGGCAAGCTGAAATACTGCGGATCCTGCCGAATCACCCGCGCCACTTCCAGGCCGGAATACTTGGGCATGTTCAGATCCATCAACACCAACTCGGATTGGTATTCCGCCAGATACTCCAGCGATTGTTTCGCATCACTCAGACTGACGGCATCCATGCCGGCCATATTCAGGCTTTGAGCGTAATGCTCCGCCAACACCTCGTCGTCATCCACCACCAAAACACGATAAGGGGCTGTGTCACTACGGTGGGTCATGCGATCCAGATGCTCATCCAGCGTGGCAATGTCCACGGGCTTGGCCAAATAAGCCACCGCACCCGCCTGCACCGCCGCCAGACGCGACTCCCAATCCCAACGGGCGGAAATCATCACACACGGGGTTGCGCCCAAGGCTTGAACCCGTGCCAACAGCTCCACACCGGACAAACGCCCTTCCGGCAACATCACGTCCACAATCAGCGCGGCATGTCGCAACTGCGGCAAGGCCGCCAACACATCAACCGCACTGTGATATACCCGCACCTCCCAGCCCAACAAGCTCAATTGGGTGGACAAGTCCTGTGCCAGTGCCACATCATCATCCACCACCCCGATCACATTACCGATGAGCGCCTGAGTGCTGGGCAGCAACAGCGCAGGCAACACCGGCTCCTGCGTTGCAACGTCCTGCTGTAAAGCCAATTGCCGCAAGCGCACCAACAAATTCTGAATTTCCGTGGGCTTGGGGCAATCCTCTACATGCAAGGCATACTGGGACAACAAATTCTCCAGCGACTTGGCAATTTCGCTGATACGCCGAAAACCAAAACTACCCGCAGATCCAGCCAATGCGTGTGCCAAATGCAGCAACTCTTCGTGCTCAACCTGCCACCCGGATTCCTGCGGCAGGCGTTGCCATAATTGCCACAAAATATCCACCCGTTTAGGCAAGCCATCGCCAAAAGACTGGCGCAAAGCATTCAGCCGGGCAAGTTTTCGTCCTGGATCAGGCATGATGTCGTGCCCATAAATCCCGCACTTGTGCGGGCAGCAACATGGGATCAAATGGCTTGGCAATCACACCGATTGCCCCCATCGCCTTGAACTCATCCACCTCGCTGGGCTGCACCTTGGCCGTGACGAATGCGGCCACCACGTCAGACAATCCCGGCAGCGCACGAATTTGTCGCAAAGTGCTCGGCCCATCCATCCCCGGCATCATCACATCCAGCAACACCAAATCGGGCGGGTCGGCCTGAATGCTGCGCAGCGCCTCACTCCCAGAAGCACACATTCGTACCTGCATATCGGCTTCATCTTCCAGTGCAAACGTCACAATTTCCCGGATATCCGGTTCATCGTCCACATATACGATGCGTAAACTCATGTTAGTTCCCCTCTTGTTGCAGCACCTGACGTATCGTCGCCAGCAACTTGTCACGACTGGTATTGGCTTTGACCAAAGCGGCCGCCACTTGCGCCCGGACTTCAATCCCGATCTCCCGATTGGAGAACATGACCACTGGCAAATGCGTGTCGAGCGATCCCAGCAAACAGGCTCCCACACCATCCGGCAACAACATATCCAGCAACAATAAATCAAAGGTGCCGGTTTGCAATTTTTCCCGTGCTTCAGCAACGCTGCGGGCGTACACATATTCATGCTGATCTTCGAGCATGGCACGGGTCACTTCCACCACATCCGCATCGTCTTCTACGTGCAGGATGCGCGCCCGGATGTGCAGTTTCAACGCCTGTGTCACCGCCTGCTTTAGACGCTCACGATCAATCGGCTTTTGCACCCAGTCCACAATGGGTAGTACCTCCGCATGCCAACTCGCCACGGCCACGTTCTGCGCCCGCCCAGAGACCACAATCACCGACATCTCTCGCGTCGGCGGGTGATTGCGCAACTGCTGTATCAGCGTCAAACCATCCACATCCGGCAAGCCCAGATCCAGCAACAAGGCTTGATAAGGCGCGCGCTGCAACATGGCAAACGCATCCGCTGCCGTTGCAGCACGATCACTGGCGACGCCATCCTGCGCTAACATTTCCGACAACACCCGCGCCACATCGGCGTTGTCCTCGCAAATCAACACACGTGGCAAGGCAGCATCCAACGCGTCTGGCGCAGAAATTGTTTGCGGCAACCATAACGGCAGATCGAAGAAGAAAGTCGTGCCTTGTTGCGTCTGGCTACGATAATCAATCCGCCCCTCATGCAACTCGACGATGGTTTTGACAATGCTCAGCCCCAGCCCGGTACCGCCTTTTTCACGGGTATCTGAACTATCCGCCTGCGAAAAACGCTGAAAAATCCGGGAACGAAAATGCTCAGGAATGCCCCGACCAAAATCCTGCACCACGACCCGCACCTGCTCTTGCTGTACCTGTATGCCGATTTGCACTTCGCCGCCTCGCGGTGAATATTTGACCGCATTGGACAGCAGGTTGGCGAACACCTGCAAGATACGATGCTCATCCACGCGCACCGGCACTTGCGTCGGCCCCGCCAGCAAGCGCAGACGCACCGCATGTTGCAAGGCATAGCCCTCGTTGGCGACGATCGCCTGGCGCGTCAACGCGACCAAGTCCACCACTTTCAATTCCAGCGCCAAATGCCCCGCCGTCAGCTTTTCCAGATCCAGAATATCGTTGATCAGGATGCACAACCGCTCACAATTTCGGCTGGCCGTCTCCAGAAGCTGCTTGGCCTTGTCCGGCAAGCTGCCGGAAAACTTGCCCAACACCAAGCCTAATGCCCCTCGAATAGAGGTTAATGGTGTCCGCAGCTCATGACTAACGGTGGAAATAAACTCTTCTTTCATGCGTTCATGCTGCTTGCGCTCGGTAATGTCGCGCACCACGCCAGTGAACATGTCCTGCCCATCAATCAGCAGGTGATTGACCGCCAGCTCCATCGGAAAAACCGTGCCATCCTTGCGCAGGCCACTCATTTCGCGCCCTACCCCGATGACCCGCGCCTGACCGGTTGCCAGATAGCGTTGCAGATAATGATCGTGCTCGGAACGATAGGGCTCCGGCATGAGCATACTAATGTTGCCCCCCAGCATCTCTGCGGCGGCATAGCCAAAAATCGCTTCGGCCATTGGGTTGCACGCCTGGATGCAACCTTGGGCATCAATGGTAATGATGCCGTCGATCACTGTGTTCAACACAGCTCGCACACGCGCTTCCTGCGCCAAACTTTGTACCGCCGCACGCTGTTGCTGTATGGTCTGAAGCATACCATCCGCCACATCCTGCCAAACTGCATGCTCCGCCGCAGACAAACTGCGTGGCTGGAAATCGAGCAAACTGAGCACTGCGACCGGCTGCCCCGCCAAGAATATGGGCAAGCCTGCATAGAAATGCAGCGCGGGCAGCGGTAGCTCATGCAACATCAGCGGCTGACCCGTCTCCAGGACGCGGGTCACCAGCGGTGCCAAGCGGTGCGCGGTTGCCTCGTCCACCCCGTCGGCGGCCAAGGTGCGCACCCCCTCAACACCACGCACACTGAGCATCACCATCGGCAGTGCCAAGGTACGCTTCAACAGCCGTAGCCAACGGGCAAAACTCGCCACCGCGTTGGCATCCGGGACGTACTGACTTAACCAGGGTTGCAATGAATCCGCCAGACTTTGGGCAAGTTGCATATCAACCTCCGTTGATGATCGTCATATCCAGCCGTTGTAGGGCTCCGCAATGTGCCAACGCAGCACGCGCTCAAAATGCCCAGGGTCGTGAGGATGCACCATCTCGCCCGCGCGGGGCAAGTGAAAGTCGAACAAACGGGACAACCAGAAGCGCAATGCCGCCAAGCGTAACAGGCGCGGCCAGACGGCGCGCTCTTGCGCGCTCAGTGGACGCACCGCATGGTAAGCGGACAAAAAGGCCTGGGTGCGCTGCGGATCGAGCTGGCCCAGCTCACGTTGCAAACACCAGTCGTTGACGGTAATGGCCACGTCATACAGCAACACATCCTGGCAGGCGAAGTAAAAGTCAATGAAGCCCCCCACCGCATCGCCCACCAGCAGTACGTTGTCACGGAACAAATCGGCATGAATCACGCCACGCGGCAAATCCAGCGGCAACGCAGCCGCCTGGGTGGCCAGTTCACTTTGCAGCAATGCAGCGCGCTCGGCGTTCAGAAAGGGCAAGACTTGCGGCACGGTTTCGGCACGCCAGGCCGCACCACGTGGATTGGGCATACGACCCTCATACGACTGTCCCGCCAAGTGCATGCGCGCCAACATCTCGCCCACAGCGGCACATTGCGCCAGATTGGGGTCCAGCACCGACTGACCACTCAAACGCGTCGCCAAACACGTCGGCTTGCCCTTGAGACTATCCAGCAAGGCACCTTGATGATTGGCCGCCGGCGCGGGGCAAGGAATCTCGTGCCGCGCCAGATGGGCCATCAGATTGAGGTAAAACGGCAACTCGGTCGCAGTCAACTTTTCAAACAGGGTCAAAACAAAGCGCCCGCGCGAGGTCGTGACGAAGTAGTTGGTATTTTCAATGCCGGAGGAAATGCCTTTCAGCTCCAGCAAATCACCCAGGGAATAGTGTTGCAACCAGGCGGACATCTCCGCCGGGGAAACGGTGGTAAAAACAGCCATGATGTTCGATTAGAAGCGGTGTATCACCCATTGTGGCGGACGAAAGCCGGTATCCAGGCTTTCCTGACGAACGAATTTGCCATCCCCGCGATCGTCAATCAAATAATACGGTGGCGCATTTTTCGGGGTAATTTTAATCATGTACAAACGGCCCGCCATACGGTATTCCTCGACCGTCCGTTCAGCTTGGGTGCTGATGGTGACGGCGGGTTCATCGGTGTCCACCGGGGCGACGGGCGCGACCGGGGCGGTATCGGGCACGGCGGATGCCGGTGCCATGGGAGGTGGGGGAGGCGCGGCAGGCAACTTCGGCGCGTCTTCCGCCAGCGCGGTCAGAGACAAGCTGCTCAGCAGCAAAACGACAGGCAGGCGCATGACAATCTTTCTGAAATGGAACGGGGACGGCATTTTAGCGTATGGCGCCATAATCTGCGCGCCGCTCAAAAGCAATGCACTTCTGCCGGGAACGTACCCGCTTTGACTTCCTGCACATAGCGGCTCACCGCCCCGGCCACCGAGCCGGTGTCTGCCAGAAAATTTTTCACAAAGCGCGCTTTTTTGCCGGGAAACAAATCCAGCATATCGTGCAGTACCAATACCTGCCCGCTACACCCCGGCCCGGCACCGATGCCGATGGTGGGAATGCTCAATTGTGCCGAAATGTCCTCGGCCAGGGCTGCGGGTACCAGTTCCAGCACCAACATACCCGCCCCGGCTTCCGCCAAGGCAAAGGCCTCATCCATCAGGCGCTGCGCTGCGGCGGCCTCGCGCCCCTGCACCCGGTAGCCCCCCAACTGGTGTACCGATTGTGGCGTCAAGCCAATATGACCACACACTGGGATACCGCGTGCCGTCAAAAACCGCACGGTCTCCACCATCTCCAGCCCACCTTCCAGCTTCACCATCTGCGCCCCGGCCGCCATCAATTGTGCCGCATGTGCAAACGTCTGTTGCGGGCTGACTTGCGAGGTTCCAAATGGCATATCACTGACGATAAAGGATTTTTTAGACCCGCGCGCCACGCAAGCGGTGTGGTACATCATCTCCTGCAAAGTCACCGGCAACGTGGTTTCATGCCCTTGCAACACCATGCCCAGCGAATCACCTACCAACAACACCTCCACCCCCTGCCCTTCCAGCAAGGCCGCAAAACTGGCGTCGTAGCAAGTCAACATGGCAATTTTTTCGCCCCGCTGACGCAAGGCATGCAAATGGGTCAAAGTAGTACGCATTCCAAACGCTCCTGAAAAAGAATGCGCGCATTGTAGAGCTTCGACAGAAAAATGCCGCCTATGCTCGCTATAAAAGCACCAAAACTGTGCAAAAAGTCTACCTCTGCGCTGCGAAAAGTGTCATTTTCCGTTAACATTCGCCCCACAAAAAACAGCACAAAAACAGCCGTCATCAACGCGATGAAATCTCCAAAAAATCATACATTAAAGCAACTTTTTTCTCGTCACCACACACCGGCTGCTGTCCGCACGAAAATCCCCCCTGCACCCACCCGACAGCCGCTTCCGTACTGCCTGATGCCCAGCCAGCACCCTGCACGACGCATGCTGATGCGGCGCTTACCTGTCCTGACCTTGTTGGCGGGCTTCAGCTTGGAGGCCTTGGCATTTACCACCCCGACCGCCGCCGTCCCCCAGGAAAATACCACCGCACACAACCGCCGCGAAAACAGCACGTCCACCTCGCCGCTGCAAAAAAAAACCGAGGCGCTGCTGCTGTTGCTTCAGCCCTTGCTAAATCCGCCGCACAAACCTCAGGCCGCCGAAAATCAAACCCTGAAAACCGAATGGGAGCGCTTGCGGCGACAGCTTGCACAAACCCTGCTGATTGAGGCCGGGCAGTCTATCCTGGCACAACAAGCCCTGAGCGGCTGGCAACACGGCAACCTGAAACCCACCGCCATCTATTTGCGCGACCAGGCCGCCCGTGCCCAGGCAGCGGGGCACAGTGGAGATGCCCGCGCAGCGGCGGCCTGGCGCCAACTGGCCGCCATCAGCGCTCCCGCCGACGCCCTGCTGGCACTGCAACAAGCCGGGGAATACCAGCCGAACGACCCGGCACACTGGAAATTGCTAGGCGAAGTGCACATCCAGCTTGGCGAGCTGCCTCAGGCAGAGCATAGCTATCGCCGCACCTGGCAACTGCTGGCACAACGCGCCGACAACAGCCCGGAGGAGCGCCATCAACTGGCCGACTGCCAGCAACGCCTGGGGGACATTCAATACGCGCAAGGCAATTTGAGCGGCGCGCTGGAGACTTATGGCAGCAGTTTGCTGATTGCAGAAAAACTGATCCGCCTGGATGTAGCCAACAATGCTTGGCAGCGTGAACTCGCCATTACCCACAGCAAAATCGGCGAGGTGCAACAAGCACAAGGAGATTTTCCGGCGGCGCTGATTTCCTATCGCAACAGCCTGAACATCCGCGAGCGACTCGCCCGTCTGTACCCATCCAACAGCCAATGGCAACATTTTTTGGCCATTGCCTACAACAAACTGGGCGTTATCCAACACTTGCAAGGCAACCTGACCGGGGCGCTCGGCGCGTATCGCAACGGCCTGCACATCGCCCAACAACTCGCCCAATTCGATGCCAGTCAAAGCGAATGGCAACGCGACTTGTCGGTTTCTTTCAACAAGATCGGCGAAATCCAGCAATTACAAGGCGATTTACCGGCCGCACTGCTGTCTTTCCGCAATGCCTTGAGCATTCGCAAAAAGCTCCTGCAACTGGATGCCCTCAATCCGCAATGGCAACGTGATCTGTCCATTTCCTATGACAAACTCGGCCACGTGCAACAAACACAGGGCGACTTACCGGCTGCGCTCACCGCCTTCCGCCACAGCCTGTCATTACGGGAGAAACTGGCACGGCTCGATCCTGGCAATCTTCAAGCCCAACGCGACCTGATGATTGCCTACAGCAACTTGGCGGACATTTTGAAGGCACAAGGCGAGCTGAAAGGGGCGCTGGTGTATTACCGCAAAACCAATGACACCTTTCAGGAATTGGCGCGCCTGAATCGACATAATCATTACTGGTTACGCGATTTGTCCATTTCTTACGACAACATCGGCGACATCCAGCATGCACAGGGAGACCTATCGGGCGCGCAACTGTCCTATGCCCAGAGTCTGAGCATTCGGGAAAAACTGGCCAGTCAGGCGCCCAACAATAACCGCTGGCAAAGTGACTTGGCTTGGTCATATTACTGCCTGGGAAAAATGAAGCTGGCACAAGGCGAGTTGAGCGCGGCCCAGGCCGACTTGCAAAAAAGCCTGAGCATACGCGCACAACTGGTACGGCAAGATGCCCACAATACGGATTGGCAAGAAAGTTGGGCGCGCTCCCTGACAAAATTCGGCGAGGTTTTACAAGCGCGTCAAGACAGCGCAGGCGCCTTGGCCGCCTATCAAAAAAGCTTGCAGGTCATTGATGGCTTGCTGAAAAAATCCACCGACATGCTGGACTGGCAAATCGCCAAGATGGCACTGTGTGGTCAATTAGCCAGCCTGAGCGGGCCGGGTCTCAGCCACAGCGAGGCCACGGCCTACCTCAAAAAAGGCCAGTCTGTCCTGCACGAACTAACGCGCCAGGAACACGCCCTCAATGCCGAACAAAAAGAACAGATCAAAAAATTCCGTGCGCTGCTGGATAAGAACGGGCGGCAATGTATCACCTGCACCAGTTAAAAAGGCTTCGGTGTCAAATTGCACGCAGGACGCGGGCGACACGCAGGTTCACGCCAGCCGGGTCAGGGCTTGATCCTGGCAATTTGGCAGGGCCTTGGCTGCCGGGCCAAAGCCGGGGAT
>DHYQ01000077.1:12152-21494 GCA_002414205.1 Gallionellaceae bacterium UBA5126
TGTTGCTCAATGTTCAGCAGGGCTTGCAGCAAATCCGTCGGGCTGAGGGCGGTGTCGATCTGCGCCACGGCGTTGATGAAATCCGGCTGATCGAGGTAGCCGACCGGGGCGCTGGCATACAGCGAGGACTGCGCCAGCAAGCGGGTGTGCGGCAGGGAAGCCAGTTGCGCAAAGGCTAGTTGCAACTGGGCTTGCGGGTTTTCTTGATTGCTGCCCAGGCCGATGGTGGCAATCGCCATCAGGCAGCATCCCCGGCGGGGGCAGCGGTTTTTTTGCGACGGCGGCGTTTTTTGGCCGGGCCGGTTTCCGGCTGCAACATTTCCTTTTGCCGCTCGCTGTTGGCGTCTTGGAATTCGTCCCACCACAGGCCGAGGTCATCCGGGGTTTCGCCGCTGGCGCAGCGCAGCAGCAAGAAATCAAACGCGGCGCGGAAGCGCGGTTGCTCCAGCAAGCGGTAGGGACGTTGCCCGGCGCGCTGGTCAAAGCGTTGTTGCAGCAGCCAGATTTCCTTCATCACGGCGTCGTGGCGGTGCGGAATCGCCAGTTGTTTTTTCTGCTTGGCCAGCACTTCGTCCATGGCTTCGTGCATGGCGGGTACCGGACGCTCGTTGCGTTTGATACGCGCCTCCCAAGCGGCGCGCACTTCCGGCCACAGCAGCGCGGCAAACAAAAAGGCCGGCGACACGGGTTTGTCCTTGTTCAGGCGCTCATCGGTGTTGCGCAGCGCCAACTGAATGAATTTTTCCCCATCCGGGCGGCTGTCGATCACATCCAGCAGCGGCAACAGGCCGTGGTGCAAATGCAGTTGGCGCAGTTGCTGGATGCAGGCCACGGCGTTGCCGGACAGCAGCATTTTCAGCACTTCGTCCAGCAAACGCGCCTGCGGCACGTTGTCCAGCAAGTCTTTCATGCTGTGGATGGGCGCGGCAGTTTTAGCTTCCAACGTCATGCCCAGCTTGGCCGACAAACGCACGGCGCGCAGCATGCGCACCGGGTCTTCGCGGTAGCGCGTGGCCGGGTCACCGATCATGCGCAGCACCTGGGCGCGGGTGTCGGCATAGCCATCGTGGTAATCGTGCACTTCCTGCGTGGCGGGGTTGTAGTACAGCGCGTTGGCGGTGAAATCGCGCCGCGCCGCATCCTGTTCCTGATCGCCAAATTCATTGTCGCGCAGCAAACGACCATGCTCGTCGGCCTGCATTTCGTCGGCTTCCATCATGCGGCGGAAGGTGGAGACTTCCACCACCTCTTCACCAAACATCACATGCACCAAGCGGAAACGCCGCCCGATGATGCGCGCCCGGCGGAACACGCTGCGCACCTGTTCCGGCGTGGCATTGGTGGCGACATCGAAATCCTTGGGCACCTTATGCAGCAACAAATCGCGCACCGCGCCACCGACCACAAACGCCTGATACCCTGCCGCCTGCAAGCCGTCGCACACCCGTAGTGCGCCATAGCTGAGCTGCTCGCGGGCAATTTCATGGTTAGCAAAGGGAATGACCCGGGCATTGCCCAGTTTTTTGGCTTTGTCGGCGCGACGGAAAACGCGTTTGAGGAATTTCTTGATCATGTAGGTGGGGAAGACAAAAAAGCGGGCCGATTATACACGCCCCGCCTTTTGTTTTAACTCAAGTTTTCATCACCCGCTCACCTGCGTCACTCACTGCCTGGCAGCAAGCACATGCACACGTTGTCACGCCGGTTTACGCTGCGCCGGTTTGACCCGCGCTGCCAGCAATTCGTCCGCCGTATCGACATCCACCGCCTCTCCGGTACTGTTGACCAGCGGCTGCTCGTTGTCGTTCCAGCCGCGCACGCCGGTGCGCAGCGAGGCGACGTTGCAAAAGCCCAGTTGCTGCATGACATCGGCGGCGAAGGCCGAGCGGTGGCCGGAGCGACAAATCACTACCACTGCGCGCTCGCGCCCGGCAGCCAGGGCGGGCACGGTGTCGTCGAAGTCCCATTCACAGGCTTGCTCCAGCACGCCACGCGGCACGTTAATCGAACCGGCGATGTGCAACTGGGCAAATTCGGCTGGTTCGCGCACGTCGATCAGCAGCAAGTCCGGCTGGGCGGCCAGT
Organism: Gallionellaceae bacterium UBA5126; assembly: GCA_002414205.1. Taxonomy (GTDB): domain Bacteria; phylum Pseudomonadota; class Gammaproteobacteria; order Burkholderiales; family Gallionellaceae; genus Gallionella. Next base: position 14,237 of record DHYQ01000077.1, read on the forward strand.
TGGTCGCGTAGTGTCCAGGGCATCACTTCACGCACGCGGGCGGTGGCTTCTGCCAGCAAATCGGCATAGCGCTTCATAGCTGACTCCGCACCCAGCGCACAATCCCGGCGGTGTCCATCGCCCCGGCCTGACGCGCCACTTCGCGGCCATTTTTGAACAGCGCCAGGGTGGGGATGCTGCGGATGTTGAAGCGTCCGGCGATTTCCTGCGCCTGCTCGGTGTCCAGTTTGACCAGGCGAACGTGTGGCTCCAGTTGCGCGGCGGCTTGGGCAAAGGCTGGGGCCATCGCCCGGCACGGCGCGCACCATGGTGCCCAGAAGTCAATCAGCACCGGCACATCGGTACGGCCCACGTGCAGGTTGAAATTGGCGGCGGTTAGCTCCACGGGATGGGCGTTGAACAGCGGCTGGCGGCATTTGCCGCACACGGGTTTATCGGTCAAACGGTTGGGCAGCACCCGGTTGACGCCGTCGCAGTGCGGACAAACCAGATGGACGAATTCTTCAGACATGACAGGCTCCTTTCAGGGTTGGGGGACGAGCGCCTAGTTGGGGATGACGGTGGAAATCACAAGCATTAGAAAACACTTATTTGTCTCTTACCGCTGGATGCGTGCCGAGATACTCAATCGGCTCGCCATCAGAAAACAGCCACAAGGTGCCGGGCGGCATTTTTTGCCACACTTCGTTGTCGGTCAGCGGCTGGGTGGCGATGATGGCAACCGAATCCTTAGGCCCGGTTAAGTCGCGGAAATCCACCGATACGTCCTCGTCAGTCAGATGCGCCACGGAAAACGGCGCACGCCGCACCAGGTAGTGCAGGTGCTCGGAGCAATGCGCGAACAGACAATCGCCGTTGGACAGCAGGTAGTTGAAAATTCCCCGGTCGGCCAAGGTGTTGGTCAGCTCCCACAAGGTTTCCAGTAGCGTTAAACGCGGCGGCATGACGTTGCCGAAACGCTGGCGCAATTCCTGCAACAGCCAGCAAAACACCCGCTCGCTGTCGGTGTCGCCCACCGGCATAAACGCGCCATTCAGTGCCGGAGCCAAATCCGGCATCTTGCCGTTGTGGGCAAAAATCCACTGCCGCCCCCACAACTCGCGCATGAAGGGATGGGTGTTTTCCAGCTTCACCGTGCCGTGCGTGGCCTTGCGGATATGCGCAATAACGTTGCAGGAGCGGATGGGATAATCGCTGACCAGCCGGGCGATAGGCGAATGCACCGACGGCTGCGGATCGAGAAATAAGCGCGCGCCGCGACCCTCAAAAAACGCAATCCCCCAGCCGTCGGTATGCACGCCGGTACCGCCGCCGCGCTGCTGAAACCCGCGAAAGGAAAAACAAATATCGGTCGGCACGTTGCAATTCATGCCCAGAAGTTCACACATAGCCCAGCCCTCTGCGGATTAACGAGGGCGGCATTTTAAGCCATGCCGCCGCGCTTGCGCGGCGGGATCAGCAGACCACGCGCAGCGAGAAATCCACCGAGTGCAGGTCTTTGGTCAAGGTGCCGATGGAGATGCGATCCACGCCGGTGAGGGCGATGTCGCGCAAGGTGGCGAGGGTGATGCCGCCGGAGGCTTCGAGTTCGGCGCGTCCGGCGCTGAGGGCAACGGCGGCGCGCAGCCCATCGAGGTCGAAATTATCCAGCAAAATCAAGGTGGCACCGGCTGCCAGGGCTTGTGCCAACTCGTCCAGATTTTCCACTTCGATTTGCACACTGTGGCCGTTGGCGTGGGCGAAGGCTTGTTGCAGCACCGGGGCGATGCCACCGGCGGCGGCGATGTGGTTTTCCTTGATCAAAATCCCGTCGTACAGGCCGACACGCTGGTTGTGTCCACCACCAACACGCACGGCGTATTTTTGCGCCAAACGCAGGCTGGGCAAGGTTTTGCGGGTGTCCATCACCTTCACCGGCAAGTCGGCTACCAGCGCACGGGCGTTGCTGCACCGTTTTCGCCAGACATTGCTACCTTGAACTATTGAACCAGCAATTAAGGAGTGACGTTTTTGCGTCTTGTAACTACATGATTTGTAAGAAAGTACATTTCAGTCGGTTATTGCCGGTTTAATAATTGAAGGGTTTTATTTTTACTATTGACAAAGTTGCGCAGCACACCCAGAATGCCCGACAGATTTTATGTCTTACCACCCTATCCTCAACGGAACACATACCCATGCACAGGATGCTCGCACATAGCTGGAAGTCCCGCGTGACGCGCCAGCGTCCAGCGTCCAGCGTTTTGGTCGGTAGCCACTTCTAAAAAAGTTCCCTTAGCCCAAATATTTTTCGGTTGCCCATTCGCGGCGACCTGTTTGTTTTTACACGTTCTGTTTTGCGCCAGTTTGCTGTGTTCCAGTCAACTGGTTTTTTCGTTGCGCTATTTGGCGTATTTTTAACTTTATAAGGGGAAGTGTCATGGATGGCTTTAAATGGGGTGATCGTCAGCATGTGATAGCAATTAGCCAATTGGGTGGCGAAGCTAACTGGGTAGGTTTTCCGCAATGCGTACCAGGTAGTTGGGCTGGAGACGCAATCTATCAGCCGCCACCTGGCTGGGCAATTCTTCAATCACAAACTATTGTGCATACCAATAACAATGGCGGAGCCGAAGTTTCGGTAATCGCTGGCGGAGGAAAATTTATTTCACAAATTGATATGGACACTGCCTATAACTTAGTCATGGCGATGGCCTATAAGGATGGAAAGAACGATGTTGCCGCCGAACTGAAGCAGCAATATGACCAGCATATCAAGGATCTCAGAATGTATGAGTCTAATAAAAATACTGTTCACGCTCATGTTTCCTGTGCCGCGCATGGCAGTTGCGTGGATCAACAAGGCGGGTCAATTCGGATAAGTGTGGAGGCAAACCTACTTTATATTGGTGAACCTAATTCTGGAATGCTCATTCGTGCATTGCTGGAGACTTATGGTTTGACAGCTTCGCCTCTTAACAACACAAATAGTGTGGCAAGTTAGAGCCCTTAGTTTTGCTGTAATTCTATTCAGTTGTAGATCGGGATGAATCCTCAATTGAGTATCAGGATAAATCCTGATCTACGGCAATCGGTGTAGCAAATTGGTCACTTGTGCCCGCGCCAGTCCTAAACGGTACAAATTCAACGAATGAAAGGAGATAGTCATGCCGACGTATCACTTAGGAGCTAAATCGCAAGCTGAATTGCAGGGTATCCATCCCGATCTTGTCAAGGTAGTGGAACGTGCCATTCAGCTAACCACGCAGGATTTTTCAGTACATGATGGTCTGCGCACGTTAGATGAGCAAAAACGTTATTTCGCCAGCGGTGCCAGCAAGACGTTAGATTCCCGACATTTAACGGGTCATGCCGTGGATTTGGCGGCTTACATCAATGGGCGGGTGCGCTGGGAGATTATCCCGCTTTGTAATATTGCCGAGGCAATGCGCATGGCGGCGCGGGAACTGAAGGTGCCGATTCGCTGGGGCGGTTGCTGGGATGAGCTATTGACGGATTCGGATGCGCCGCCTGAAGAAATGATTCACGCCTATCAAGCGCGTCGTGCCGCTCAGGGGCAGCTTCATGCGTTCATTGATGCACCGCATTTTGAATTGCCGAGAACGGAATATCCTGCACCTGCACCAATTGCAACTCCAGCCACAATTACTTGAGCACCACAATCAATCAGGAGTCAAACATGGATGAGTCAACCACACACAGTGCTTTACTGTTGGCACAGTATCTTCAGGACAACCCCGACGTATTGAACAAGGCCAAGGAGAATCCAGCGGAATTGGAGACTTTGGCGTACAAGGTAATTGCCGAGCGGAAAAATCCACTGACTTGGGATAAGTGGATATACCGTGTTGTTGTGTGTTCACTTGGATTGACGATTTTGCTGGTAGTCATCAGTGCATTTGTTTTGGCATTGCAACATAACGGCGCGACAACAGAACTAAAAATACCTGAAGTGTTGACGGCAATTGGCTCAGCCGCAGTGGGTGCGTTGGCTGGATTGCTGGCACCGACACCAGCCAATAAATCAGTTTGAACGAGTCCGGTCAGGATGGAGTACCAGTCTCCACGTTTTTGCATCAGGTAAATATGAAAAAATTGTACGGACTTCACGAAGGGTTGTACGAAGGTCTCAATGCCAGAATAGAACTGTTGACAGGTGCCTGCCGAAGTAGAGGTGCTGAGTTTATTTGCATTGACAGCCAGCAGGTTGACTATACAAACCTTCCCAAACTGCATCGCGGCGACATGCTTTATAACTTTGCACGAGGATCGCAAACACTCGAAAGCCTGTTAATCAACGACGAGGTGACTACCTTTTACAGGAAAAATCCGAAAATCATAATGAATCGGCATCCAAGCGAATTGTCGATGATTCATGAACAAAACGGGATAGTTGCGCCAAAAACTATTTTTCATCTGACTAACGACAGAGAGATACTCAAAAAATACGTGAGCTATTTGGGAGGCTTTCCTCTGGTTATAAAATCACAGAATAGCTCCAGAGGCATTGGAACCATCAAGATTGAATCTTGGCAAAACCTGATTTCAACGGCAGATTTTCTTGTTGATGGTGCTGAAAAGTTTGGGGGTAATCCGTACATCATGCGAGCATTCATCCACGCCGATTATGGCGCACGGGCGATTGTGTTGGGTAATGAAGTTGTATTGAGCAAGAAATTCCTTCTTCAGGAGGGCGATTTCAGAAATGCCGCGATACTATCCAAGGCTCGATATGAACCTATTGAGCTTGATTCGGAATCGCAGGACATTTGCATCAAGGCAACCCATCTGGCAAATCTTGAAATGTCAGGCGTTGATTTGCTGTTTGATAAAAATGGTAAGCCGTACCTGCTCGAAATCAATTTTCCGACTGGATTTCAGTCGTCACCCGATATTCCTCAACTGCTTGTTGACTATCTCTTGGGCAAGGCAGAGAAAAATGGCTAACAAGCTTTACGATTCCAGCTATCTTGAAAAGATGCAAACTTTCTTTCGTCGGACAAAGGAAAGAAGTTATGAACTGCTCTCACCTTGTGATGATGATTTTATTATTGATGTCGGGTGCGGTACTGGCTCTGATGTGTGCCGGATTGCCCAATCCGGCGCAACGGTAGTCGGGGTAGATCACGACCCGATGTATATTCAAATAGCGACTAGCCAAAATCATCCAGAAAATGCCAGTTTCATTTGCTGCGAAGCAGCGCAAATGCCATTCAAAGATAACTCGGCAAGTAAAATCCGGTTTGATCGAGTCTTTCAGCACATTCAGAATCACGATGAAACTTTAGCCGCAGCTCATCGAGTGCTTAAAGATGGCGGGCAGTTACAGATAATTGATTCGGACTATCTGAGTTGGGCACTATTTCTCGAAGATTGGAAATTAGAGCAAAAGATTTTGCATTCTCTGGCATACCAGCGCATACCCCATGCACACCAAATTAGAAGACTTCCTCGGCGACTGGTCGAATGTGGCTTCAAAATTGAATTCATCGAGGTGCACAACTATCTGGTCAAAGACTTCGACCTTGCAAACTACATCATAAAATTCGATTGCATTATCGAAGATGAAATCAAGAACAAGGCTATTTCGTCATCTGAACGAGTTGCTTGGGAAGCCCACAAAAGAAAGCCAGCACCTTTATTCAATATCTCAATCAATCTATTGCTTATCATCGCCAGAAAGTGCCAATAGATGCTTTTTGGTTTGACGGGATAAGTTGGATTGCGAAATTCAAATCCTCACAGACATGTCGGAAGTCACAAGGCTGGGCTGATATTCGGCTTGATCTCCGCAGCCTGTGTCGGCCTGACTTCGGCGTTGACCAACTCGCTGGTGGCGGTCATTTTTCCCGCTGCAATGGCGTTTACACTGGGCGTCACCGGACTGGTTGTACTCACCCCATGGGTGTTCAAACGTTTGCCTGCGCTGCTAAAAGCAGATTCCATTGTTGTCTGGATACGTGCAATCGCCGGGGCGGTTTCCATCGAGTGCTTTATCTGGAATCTGCAACATGCCGATGTCGGCACAGCGCATATCCTGTTTAATTTTTCCCTGATTTTTGTACTGGCTGCGGAATATGTGACCGGGAAGGCACAATTTTCCTATTCGGCTGCTACCTGCGTAGTAATGGCGGCAATTGGGATTGCGATTTATTGGTACGACGGAAAACTGTTGGTCAATTTTGACGTTTGGGCGATTGGATTATTGGGGGCAGCCTTTGCAACGCTGGCATACATCGCGCTAAGTCGTGCCGCATTGAAATACGATCCCTTGCTGATTCTTTGGACACTGAGTTTGGTACTGATTCCCGTTTCCATTTTGGCAAAATCGGGCGGTTGGGTCATGCCTTCTAGCAAGGTGTTACTGGTGGTAGTGCTCATTTCTCTGGGCAACTTGTTGGCGCAGTTTCTGCTAAATCTATCGTTCAAGCTCTTACCGCTACCGGTTGCCACAGCAATTGTGCCAAGTTGCGTGCTGTGGGGCGTGCTCATTGTTGAGATAACGCAACGTGTTGTGCCATCACGCCATGCAATAGTCGGAATGCTGACCTATGTCGTCAGCATTGGGTTGTTGATTGCAGACAGCAAAAAGAAATCCACTCGTTGTTCATAGAGCGATACCCAACTTGAACTACATCACCACCCGCAACGAGAAATCCACCGATTGCAGGTCTTTGGTCAGGGTGCCGATGGAGATGCGGTGCACGCCGGTTTGGGCGATGGCGCGCAGGGTGTCTTGCGTCACGCCGCCGGAGGCTTCCAAGTCGGCGCGTCCGGCGCTGAGGGCAACGGCAGCGCGCAGGCCGTCGAGGTCAAAATTATCCAGCAAAATCAAAGTGGCACCGGCTGCCAAGGCTTGCGCCAACTCGTCCAGATTTTCCACTTCAATTTGCACGCTGTGGCCGTTGGCGTGGGCGAAGGCTTGTTGCAACACCGGGGCGATGCCGCCTGCCGCCGCGATGTGGTTTTCCTTGATCAAAATCCCGTCGTACAGGCCAACGCGCTGGTTATGCCCGCCGCCAACACGCACGGCATATTTTTGCGCCAAACGCAGACTGGGCAAGGTTTTTCGGGTGTCCATGACCTTCACCGGCAAGTCAGCCACCAGCGCGGCGTAGTAGCGGGTACGGGTGGCGGTGCCGGACAGGGTTTGCAACAGGTTGAGCGCGGTGCGCTCGGCGGTGAGCAGGGCGCGGGCGTTGCCGACTACGTGGCACAAGGTTTGGTCGGCGTGGATGTCCGCCCCTTCCGCCACTTG
>DHYQ01000053.1:0-1139 GCA_002414205.1 Gallionellaceae bacterium UBA5126
CCGAACTAACGACTCAAGCATGCGCCACAGCCTTGCCGTTGCGGGCAAAGGGATATTTCACCACCTGGGCGTTCAGCATTTTATCGCGGATGGCGACTTGCACCGTGTCGCCGATTTGCACGCCGACGGGCACCCGCGCCAGGGCGATGGATTTTTCCAGGGTGGGCGAGAACGTGCCGCTGGTGATTTCGCCGGTGCCCAGTGCGGTATGCACGATTTGATGGCCGCGCAGCACGCCGCGCTCCTGCAAAATCAGTCCCACCAACTGGCGGCTAGGCGGGTTGGCCAGCAAGGCAGCCTTGCCGATAAAGTCACGCGGATGCACCAGATCGACCGTCCAGGCCAGACCGGATTCCAGCGGATTCACGCTTTCGTCCATGTCCTGCCCGTACAGATTCATGCCTGCTTCCAGACGCAACGTGTCGCGTGCGCCCAGACCGATGGGCTTTACGCCGGCGTTGGCCAAATTGACCCAGAAGAACTCAACTGCCTTGGCGGGCAGCATGACTTCAAACCCATCTTCGCCGGTGTAGCCAGTGCGGGCGATAAACATGCCGCCCATGACCACCGCGTTGAACGGAGCCAGATTGCGGGTCAGTTCTTCGCTGCCAGGCAGGGCTTGCCACAGCTTTTGCCGGGCATTGGGGCCTTGAATGGCGACCATGGCCAAATCCGGCTGGTCGGTGATGGTGATTTGCGGGGCGTGCACGGCGGCTTGCTCGCGCATCCAGACCAAATCCTTGTCGGCGGTGCCCGCGTTGACCACTAGGCGGAACCATTCTTCGTCCATGAAATACACGATCAGGTCGTCAATGACGCCGCCATCGGGGCGCAACATGGTGGAATACAGCGCCTTGCCGGACACTTGCAGCTTGTTGACGTTGTTGGCGAGGATGGTGCGCAAGAAGGTGCGCACGCCGACGCCGCGCATATCGACCACGCGCATGTGCGACACGTCAAACATGCCGCAATCGCGCCGCACCTGATGATGTTCCTCGATTTGTGAACCATAGTTGACCGGCATGTCCCAGCCGCCAAAGTCCACCATTTTTGCGCCCATGGCGCGATGTGCCGTGTTCAGCGGCGTTTGTTTCAGAGCCATTTTTTCTCCCGTGGCAGGCAATAAAAAAGGCGCGACG
>DHYQ01000053.1:1212-2854 GCA_002414205.1 Gallionellaceae bacterium UBA5126
CGCTTGCCCCTTCGGTGGCAGGTCGCGCCTGCGCTCTCCAGATTTGCCTAGCCACACGGTTCCTTTGCCTGAGCGATTGCGGGTGTTACGCCTTCGGCGGTGGCAGGGCCACGCTCTCCCATGTGAGTCAAACAGCGGCGCGGATTATGCCGCAAAGCGCCGACTTGCGGTAACCATTTTGTAAATTGCCGCGCCTATCCTCCGCCCCTTGCAACAGACGCGGCTGGCATGTGTACAATGCCGCGACATTTTGACTCAGGAGCAAGACATGAAAGCAATGGTTTTGGCTGGTTTGGCCGGGTTGTGGTTGGTCAGCGCCCCCGTGTGGGCAGAGGTACATGGCCGGGAAGTCAGCTATCAAGCCGGACAAACCACATTGAAAGGTTGGCTGGCGGTGGATGATGCCGTGAAGGGCAAACGTCCGGCAGTCTTGGTAGTGCATGAGTGGTGGGGGCATAACGACTACGCTCGCAAGCGCGCCCGTATGCTGGCCGAACAAGGTTATGTGGCGCTAGCGGTGGATATGTATGGCGACGGCAAGCAGGCGCAGCATCCCACTGATGCGGGCAAATTTGCTGGCGAAGTGGCGAAAAACCGCCCGTTGACCAAAGCGCGTTTCGAGGCGGGCATGGGCTTTTTGCGCACTCAACCGACGGTGGATGGCAGTCGCATGGCGGCGATCGGCTATTGCTTCGGCGGCTCGGTGGTGCTGAACATGGCGCGCGAGGGCGAGGATTTGAAGGGCGTGGTGAGTTTCCACGGTGGCTTGGGCACCGATACTCCGGCGCAACCCGGCCAAGTGAAGGCCAAGGTGCGGGTGTTTACCGGCGCGGACGACAAGATGATTCCACAGGATCAAGTCGATGCGTTTGAGCTGGAAATGGAACGCGCCAAGGTGGATACACAAGTGGTGGTGTATCCCAAGACTTTGCACAGTTTTACCAACCCGGATGCCGACGAGTTGGCCAAGAAATTCGGCTTGCCAATTGCCTACAATGCCGATGCCGACAAGGATTCCTGGGCCAAGGCCTCGGCATTCTTGGCGGATGTGCTGAAAAAATAATTCGGCGGCCAGTCGGCAACGTCAATCACAAGGAGGAAACATGGACAGTTATTGGGCGTGGTGGAGCTTCGCGGTGATTCTGGTCATCATGGAGATGTTCAGCGGCACGTTTTATTTGTTGGCCGTGGCGCTGGGCTTGTTGATGGCCGGGGGGGCCGCTTATCTGGGATTTGCCTGGTCGGTGCAAGTGACGGTGGCCACCCTGTGGTGTATCGCCAGCATCGGGCTGATACATTTCCTACGCAAGGGCAAGGATGTGCCCAATCCGCAGGCGAATTTCAGCTATGACGTCGGGCAAAGCGTGAATGTGGTGCGCTGGCAAGATCCGCGCCATGCACGGGTGTTTTATCGCGGCTCAGAGTGGGAAGCCGAATTGGCACCACAGGCTGAAGCGGATGCGCAAAAGTCGCAATGGCGCATTCAGAAGATTGATGGTTCACGTTTGATTATCGAGTAATCTTTACCAAGGAGCAGTGTCATGGAACAGCTTTACATCATGTTGGGGGTTTTTGCCATTGTGTTGGCATACAAGACCATCAAAATCGTGCCGCAACAAAATGCCTGGGTGATCGAGCGCTT